>NZ_JBQCDF010000055.1:0-34616 GCF_051961495.1 Cytophaga sp.
ATAAAAGAACTCAAAGAAGCAGGTTTGATATATGGAAAAGAAGATGGTGCAAGAACCTGCTACTGTATTGAAGTCAGCAATTGGGAAAAAGCGAAAAGTCTTTTTCAGACTTATTTTAACTCATTAATTTAACCTTATTAATCAACAAACATGAATACTGTAGAAGCTGTAAATGAAAAGCTCGCTGCAATATTTCCAAAGGAAGCAGACATCCCCGCGGAATATGCATATGGTGAGCCTGTGTATCAAAAAGAATATTTGGTAAACGGTGAAATTAAAATCTGGAACGGACCTGTTCAGGATATATTTTCTCCGGTATGTATACAAACACCAAATGGTCCGGTACAAAAACTTTTAGGTTCTACGCCACTGCTTACAGAAAAGGAAGCAACAGATGCTTTAAATGCTGCGATCGGCGCTTATAAAAACGGTACCGGTGAATGGCCTACCATGACGGTGGAAGGCCGGATCCACGCAATGGAGAAATTTGTAAAGGCAATGAAATCCAAGCGTACAGAAGTTGTTAAAACGTTGATGTGGGAAATCGGCAAAACGATTAAAGATTCTGAAAAAGAATTTGACCGTACAGTTGAATATATCCTTGATACAATCGAAGCATATAAAAAACTTGACCGAACTTCATCCAACTATCAGTTTGAGCAGGGCATCATCGGAAAAATCAGACGTAGTCCGCTTGGTGTAGTATTGTGCATGGGACCATACAACTACCCGTTGAATGAAACATTCACAACGTTGATCCCGGCATTAATCATGGGAAATACGGTTGTATTCAAGCCGGCAAAAATCGGTGTTCTTCTTCACCGCCCTTTATTAGAGGCTTTCAGGGATTCATTCCCGAAAGGGGTTATCAACGTAGTATTCGGCCGCGGCCGTGCTACTGTAGGGCCATTGATGACTACCGGTAAAATTGATGTGCTTGCCTTCATCGGTACTAGTAAGTCTGCTAACATTATGAAGCTTCAGCATCCACGCCCGAACCGTTTACGTTCAGTACTGGCGCTTGAAGCGAAGAACCCTGCAATTGTATTAAATCATGCAGATCTTGATCTGGCTGTAAAAGAATGTATCCTTGGTTCACTATCATACAATGGTCAGCGTTGCACAGCGCTTAAGATCATCTTCGTTCAGAAAAATGTTGTTGATACCTTCATCAATAAATTCCTGAAAGAAATTGAATTGCTTAAGTGGGGTATGCCGTGGGAAAATGGTGTTCAGATCACTCCTCTTCCAGAGCCTGAAAAACCAGGTCTTTTGAAAGAACTGATTGAAGATGCTGAAGCACACGGTGCTAAAGTAATCAATGCAGGCGGTGGTACGATCGAGCATACATTCTATGCACCAGCTGTTGTGTATCCGGTAAACAATAAAATGAAATTGTATTACGAAGAACAATTCGGACCGGTAGTGCCCATCGTTGCTTACGATAAAATCGACGAGGTTATTCAATACATGGTTGAATCAAACTATGGTCAGCAGGCAAGTATCTTCGGTACAGACAATGTTGAAATGGCAAAGCTGATCGATAATCTTGTAAACCAGGTTTGCAGATTGAACATAAACAGCCAGTGTCAGCGCGGACCGGATGTTTATCCGTTCACAGGAAGAAAAGATTCAGGTGAAGGTACACTATCCGTTTCTGATGCATTGCGTACATTCAGCATCCGTTCTATGGTAGCCGCAAAAGAAATTGATGTAAACAAAGAAATGCTTACTGATATCATCAAAGAACGTTCTTCTAAATTCCTGTCTACGGACTTTATATTCTAATTAAAAAAAACGCGATCGGATCAGTTACTGATCCGATCGTTATTAAAATAAAAAAACCTTTCGACCCCGATAGCTAGCGGGGTCGAAAGGTTTTTTTATTTTTATGCTGCTTTTAAATTCCTATACAAATTTTTTGTCTTTCGTTGCTTTTACATCCGAAACAAAATCTTTTACACGCTGCTCATTTTCTTTGCGGCAAATCATCAGCACACCGTCAAACTCGGCAACGATAAAGCCATCCAGACCTTCAGCAACAACAAGTTTGTCCTTGGGAGTTTTTATGATACAATCCTGCGTGTCATATGTCAATACATTACCATCGATCACATTACCCTCATTATTTTTAGGCATATTCTCAAATAATGATTTCCAGGTACCGAGATCCGACCAACCGAAGTCGGCAAGCATCACATATACATTGTCTGATTTTTCCATGATACCGTAGTCAATGGAAATATTTCCGCAACGTGAATATGCGCTGGCAATAAAATCATTTTCTTTATCGGTCCAGTATTTTCCAATACCTTCGCTGAACACCTCATCCATTTCAGGTAAGTACTGCTTGATGGAGTCGACTATTGTTTGCGCGTTAAAAATAAAGATACCCGCATTCCATACAAATTCACCACTTTCAATAAACTTAATCGCTAAATCAAGTGCGGGTTTTTCTGTAAAGGTTTTAACCTTTTTAATGCGGTTCTTATTTTCGTCGATGTATTGTATATACCCATAACCTGTGTCAGGCCTTGTTGGCTTCATACCAAGCGTAATCAATATGTCGGCCTGCTCCGTAGCCTGCAAAGCTTCGAGGATAATGCTTTCGAATTCTTTTTCCTGAAGAATGATATGATCCGATGGAGCCACGACAATATTTGCATTACGATCGCGCTGTAAGATCTTATAAGCTGCGTAGGCCAGACATGGCGCCGTATTTCGCCCTATTGGTTCAGCCAGGATCTGATGATCCTGTAAAAAAGGTAGCTGTTCTTTAACCAGACTTACATAATCTTTATTTGTAACAATGATAATATTTTCCGGCGGACAAACATTCTTAAACCGATTTACCGTCTGCTGAATCAGCGTTGTGCCTGTGCCAAGCACATCATGGAATTGTTTCGGGTATTTTGTACGGCTGAACGGCCAAAATCTGCTTCCGATCCCACCTGCCATAATTACCGCATAATTATTTATATCCATCTTTCACCTATCGGTCCATAAAAAATTATGAATCCTTCTTTAATTTTAAAAACTTATTATCTGAAAATTCAAATCTGTATTGCCGAATTATTGCTTTTTCGGATTCGCTAAAATGTGCTTATATATTTCTATCACACGTTCTTTTGTCAATTCAAGATTCTCAACAGCTTTTCCGATTTCTTTGGATTTAAGATCGCCTTTATGTTCTTCATCATAAAGCTTTTCGGTCATCGCAATTTCATCATCGCGGTATTTTAACCATTTTTTTTGCGCAGCTACGATTGCTTTCTTGCCTTCATCATCAAACCGATTCAACAATACAGAATAATATTTATCCATTAAAATTGTATACTGAATTTCTGCTTCATTAATCGCTGCAATTTTTTCAGCCATGGAAGTATCCATCGCCATCTTCTTTTGCTTTAATTTTTCTACCTTAAATGTATCCACTGTAAATTCGGTAGTAAGCAGGCTTTCAGAATTGGAAATAAGTTTTTCATGCAGCAATGATGCGGCGCTATCAACCTGATATTCCAATCTTTTTAACTGTGCGTCTGTAAGCTGGGAAAAACCGGCAAAACTAATACTTAATGCTATAAAGCTAAACAGTGTTTTCATAATAAACTTAAAATTAAATTATTAAAAAGAAATGTTATACAATACCTTCTTTCAACAGATCATGTACATGTATAAAACCAACGAATATATTATCTTTCATTACAATCAACTGAGTAATATTTTTTGATTGCATCAACGTCATTGCTGACGCAGCGAAATCTTCCGCATCGATTGTCTTGGGAGATTTGGTCATGATATCCTTAGCTTTAAGATGTGAGAATGAATCATGGGTATTCAGCATTCTTCTTAAATCGCCATCTGTAATAATTCCAGCCAGTGTACCATCTGCAGCAAGAACTGCTGCAGCACCTAATCTTTTCGATGATATCTCTAAAATAACATCTTTTACCGAAGTTTCAAGAGAAACAGCAGGTTTTTCATTTGATGCATAGATATCATTTACACGTAAGTATAGCTGTTTACCCAAAGCGCCGCCCGGATGGTTCTGCGCAAAATCTTCGCTGCTGAAGTTTCTGCATTCCAGTAATGCCACTGCAACTGCATCTCCCATTACCAACGCAGCCGTTGTACTTGTAGTGGGTGCCAGGTTGTTCGGGCAAGCTTCGCGCTCAACCGTTACATCCAGGATATAATCTGATTGTTGTGCAAGGTATGAATCCAGATTTCCTACCATACCAATCAAAACAGAACCTCTGCTTTTAATTAATGGTACTAAAACTTTAATTTCTGGTGTATTTCCACTTTTTGATAAACAAATAACAACATCATCTTTCTGGATCATACCAAGGTCACCGTGTATAGCATCTGCTGCATGCATGAAAAGCGCTGGCGTACCCGTAGAATTCATTGTGGCAACTATTTTATTTCCGATAATTGCGCTTTTACCGATTCCTGTAATTACCACACGCCCCTTACATGCTAAGATCGCTTCGATAATATGATGAAAATCATCATTGATATGATTGACCAGATTTTTTATTGCATCAGATTCATTTATTATTACATCTGTTACAATGGATACGATATTTTTTGTTAACTTCAATTTAATGAATATTTTATGCGAATTTTTCGCTTCTGTAGAAACTCAAATATAAGAATTTCTCTTTGTACATAGATATTCCTTGAACAAATATGTTAGTAGAAACAGATTTAGATGTTATCAACAAGCTCAAATCGGTATTTGGTTACGACCGGTTTCGGGGCGAACAGGAAGAAATAATTAATAACGTTCTTGCAGGCAAAGATACGTTCGTAATTATGCCAACGGGGGCAGGTAAATCACTTTGTTATCAATTACCTGCAATTAGCTTACCAGGGGTAGCTATTGTTATATCACCATTGATCGCGTTAATGAAAAATCAGGTAGACCAACTGAATGCTTTTGGCGTTAATGCGCAATTTTTAAATTCTACACTTACAAAAACTGAAATCAACCGCGTAAAAAAAGAAACATTAAGCGGCGAAATTAAATTATTATATGTAGCACCGGAATCGCTTACCAAAGAAGATAATATTCAATTCTTAAAGAAAACTAAAATATCTTTTGTTGCTATTGACGAAGCTCACTGTATCTCTGAATGGGGACATGACTTCAGACCGGAATACAGAAAAATACACAGCATTATTGACAGCATTGATTCATCCATTCCAATCATTGCACTTACTGCAACGGCTACTCCAAAAGTACAGGTTGATATTCAGAAGAACCTGCAGATGGATGATGCTGTCTTATTTAAGTCATCATTCAACCGCGAAAATTTATTTTACGAAGTAAAGCCTAAAGGTGATACCAAGAAAAAATTAATCAAATTCATCAAGGCCCGTAAAGGCCAGTCCGGTATTATTTATTGCCTGAGCCGCAAGAAGGTTGAAGAGATTGCTGAATTGCTCCGTGTGAACGATGTAAAGGCATTACCTTATCATGCAGGCCTTGAGCCTTCTGTTCGGATGGGTAATCAGGATGCCTTTCTGAATGAAGATGCTGACGTGATCGTTGCTACTATCGCGTTCGGTATGGGTATTGACAAACCGGATGTGCGTTTTGTTGTACATTACGATACGCCTAAGTCGCTGGAAGGATACTACCAGGAAACAGGCCGCGCCGGCCGTGACGGCAACGAAGGTCATTGTCTGATGTTCTACAGTATCAACGACATTATTAAGCTTGAAAAATTCAATAAAGATAAAACAGTAACCGAGCGTGACAATGCACGCCAATTGCTGAATGAAATGTCTTCGTATGCAGAATCATCTGTATGCAGAAGGAAACAATTGCTGTTTTATTTTGGTGAAAAGCTGGAAAAAGATTGCGGTTATTGCGACAACTGCAAAAACAAAAAAGAAAGCTTCGAAGCACAAGAGCATTTATTGCTGGCACTTAAAGCCGTGCAACAAACAGATGCACGCTTTGGTATCAACCACTTGTGTTCTATTTTATGTGGAATCGAAAACGAATATTCCTTAAGCTACAAACATACTGAGCTGAGCACATTCGGAAAAGGAAACTACGAAAGCATTTCTTTCTGGAATTCCGTATACAGACAAGCCTTGCTGGAAGGCCTGTTAACAAAAGATGTAGATAATTACAGTATTGTTTCCGTATCTGAAACCGGATTGGCTTTCTTAAAGCAATCTTCATCTATGATCTTCTCCAGAGACCACAACTTTGATAAAGAACAGTCCAAAGAAGAAGATGATGTAGTGATGCATAAGAATGCATTTGATGAAGAGTTGTTTAATATTTTAAAAGCGCTGCGCAAAAAAGTGGCGAAAGAAAGAAATGTGCCGCCATATGTAGTTTTCCAGGATCCTTCATTGCAGGAAATGGCTACGGTATACCCGATCGATACGGAAGAACTCAGCAATATTGTTGGCGTAGGCAAAGGCAAGGCGATTAAATTCGGCAAACCGTTCATCGATCAGATTTTAAAATATGTAAACGAACATGATATTGTTTCTGCAAAAGATGTAGTGGTTAAATCTTCTGTAGACAAATCTAAAATCAAGATTTATGTTATTCAACAGATTGACCGCAAAGTTGATCTGGAAGAAATAGCAAATGCTAAAAAAATATCCATGGCTGACCTCATTCAGGAGATGGAGCATATATGCTATTCCGGCACAAAACTAAACCTGGATTACTATATCAATGAGTGTATTGATGAAGATAAACAGGAAGAGATCTATGATTATTTCATGCATTCTGAAAATGACAACCTGCACAATGCTTTACAGGTGTTGGGCGAAGATTTTACGGAAGAAGAAGTTCGTCTGATGCGTTTAAAATTTTTATCGGAGATTGCGAATTAATTCCTTTCCCTCATTCAATAAATCAAGAAAAAGCTAAAGGCCTCCCCTTTAGCTTTTTTTATTTTCATGCCTCCTGGCGAACCGGTATATGATTTTCTCCCATCCACATTTATGCCTATATTTGTCCATTACTTATTATTCGACCCTTCAATGAATATTTTAATCGTTGGTTCCGGCGGAAGAGAGCATACTTTCGCATGGAAATTAAAACAATCTCCAAAGTGTAAAAACTTATTTGTAGCTCCCGGCAATGCCGGTACGGAGCAGATCGCTACCAACCTGGCAATTGATGTTACAGATTTCAAAAAAATAGAAGCGGCATGTATTGAGCATGCCATCAATCTTGTTATTGTCGGTCCCGAAGCTCCCCTTGTAGCAGGTATTGTAAATTATTTCCAGGCCACAGCAAGTATCAGACATATCCCTGTTATCGGTCCGGATAAGGTGGGCGCTCAACTGGAAGGCAGCAAGGATTTCTCCAAAAATTTCATGCAGAAATACGGTGTTCCAACTGCTGCATCCCGCACGTTTACAGAAGCAGAACTGGAAGAAGGTTTGAAATATTTAGAAACACAATCTTTACCGATCGTTTTAAAAGCAGATGGTTTGGCTGCCGGCAAAGGTGTAATCATTGCTGAGGACCTGGCAACAGCCAAAAATACCTTGAAAGAAATGCTTGCTGATAAATTATTTGGTGAAGCAAGTGCAAAGGTTGTGATCGAGCAATTTTTAAAAGGTATTGAAGCATCTGTATTTGTATTGACAGATGGCGAACATTACGTGATTCTGCCGGAAGCAAAAGATTATAAACGCATAGGTGAAAAAGACACCGGGCCAAACACAGGCGGCATGGGCGCTGTGTCTCCGGTTCCGTTTGCGGATGCAGCATTCATCAAAAAAGTAGAAGATCGTGTCATCATTCCTACCATTAATGGTTTGAAAAAAGAAGGCATCCTGTATAAAGGTTTCATCTTTATCGGCTTGATGAATGACGGCGGTGATCCGTTTGTTATTGAATACAACGCACGTATGGGTGATCCGGAAACAGAGGTTGTATTCCCACGTATTCAGAATGACATTGTTGATTTGTTTGTTGCTACGGCTGAAAACAAACTGGATCAGGTAAAACTCTCCATCGACCCGAGAACAGCCACAACCGTTATGCTGGTTGCTGGCGGCTATCCGGGAGATTATGCCAAAGGCCAGGAAATAACCAAGCTGGAAGATGTGCGTGATGTGCTTACGTTCCATGCCGGCACAAAAAATATAAATGGAAAAACAGTAACCAATGGTGGTCGTGTGATTGCTGTGACAGGCTTTGGAAATTCCATTCCGGAGGCACTTGAAAAATCCAATAAAGCAGCAGCAACCATCCAATGGGAAGGTAAAAATTACCGCCGTGACATTGGGCTGGATCTATTGAAGTAATACATTTTACATAATACGTTTTAAGTAATAAGTTTTAAGAAGCTCTGGTAGACAATATTTACCGGAGCTTTTTGCTTATGTGCCTTCTAAACAACTTAAAAACAAGCCTTTTCAAACCATTTATTGGTATATGAATACTTTTTCAGGTTAACGTCAATAATATTCCCAAATTACCTATTGTTTATGTATCTTTAGGATGAATAGTTACGCCCCACCCGAATGGGGTAAACTGTACATGGTTTAGTGAGAATTCGGAATAACGTTCGATATATATGTCTTGTAGTTCAGGTGGTTGCGGTTCCGGTGGAGGCTGCAGCACAAAATCATCCGGCGGATGCAATTCTGGCTGTGCTTCGGGTGGTTGCAATAAATTAAATTCTTTCGATTGGCTGGGTAATATGGAATTGGACGTTTTGCCCACGTTTGATATAATAGAAGTACGCTTTAAAAATGGCCGTAAAGAATTCTTCCGGAATTCTAAATCCCTGGAATTGTATACCGGCGACGCTGTTGTTGTTGAAGTACAATCCGGTCACCACATCGGCTATGTTTCCATGCAGGGCGAGATTGTCCGCCTGCAGATGAAAAAGAAAAACGTTCTCAACAACGACGATATCAAATCCATTTACCGCAAGGCAACACAAAAAGACCTGGAAAAATTTGAACAGGCGAAAAACCGTGAAGCCAGTTCCCTGTACCGCACCCGGGAAATAATCGTTGACCAGAAATTAGGTATGAAGCTGTCGGATGTTGAGTTCCAGGCAGACAATACCAAAGTAACTTTTTATTACTCTGCTGAAGACCGCGTTGATTTCCGTGAGCTGATTAAAATGCTTGCCAGCGAATTCAAAGTGCGTATTGAAATGAAGCAGATAAGCCTGCGCCACGAGGCTGCCCGTTTGGGCGGAATCGGTTCTTGCGGCAGGGAATTATGCTGCTCTACCTGGCTGACAGATTTTAAAAACGTAAACACATCTGCAGCACGTTACCAAAACCTATCCCTGAATCCATCTAAACTTTCAGGCCAGTGCGGCCGTTTGAAATGCTGCCTGAACTATGAACTGGATACGTATCTGGATGCATTAAAAGGAATTCCTGAAGTGGAAGTTCCGCTTAAAACAGCCATGGGGAACGCTACGCTTCAGAAAACAGATATTTTCAAACGCATCATGTGGTTTGGTTTCCAGGATGAGACTACATGGTTTCCGCTGGAAGTAGAGCGTGTAATCGAGATCATTGAAATGAATAAGGCAGGCAAAACACCTGCAACTCTGGAGTCAAACGAAATCATCATTAAAGATGATCGCGTCATGATCCGTGAAAAAGAAGAGCTTTCCCGATTTGATGATAAGTTCAAATCGAAAAATAAAAAGCGTAAAAAGAAACGTTCTTCAAACGACGACGCATCTGATCGTACACAGCGTGCAGCAGCTCCTGCGCCAAAGGCCAACAACCAACAAGCACAGCAACCAAGAGCAGAAAGACAGAATACTCCGGCTCCACGCGCCAATGAAAATAACGGCAACAGACCGCAGCGCGTATCTCCTAACCCTGAGAGAGAAAGTAATCCTCCGCGTAATGAAAATCAGAAGAGAGAAGGCGGTAACAATAATAACAACAGACAAGCAAACGCAAACCGTCCGCAGCGCAATAACCAGCCGAATAACGGTGGCAATGCTAATCAACAGAATAAGCAGCAGCAAAACAATAACCGTCCGCAAAGACAGGGAAATCAACCCAGCAATGATGCTAAAGTCCAGGGACAACAGCGGAACCAGGAAACACGCAAGCCTCAGGAGAACAAACATCAGGGTGGCAATAAACATCAGTTGACTAAAAAGCCTTCTGAAAATAATGCAGGTCAAAACAAGCCGGCGGAAGCAAGACCATCGGGCAATTTCCCGCCAAGACAAAACAGTGGTCCACAACCTAAAGATGGCCCTTCACAAAAAGATTCGAACTAACTTATGAAATCTGTTTTTTATATATCGCTTCTGTTTTCCGTATCTGCAATGATTGCCTGTTCAAATCCGGCAGTTGTAACGGAAGAAAAAATCGACATGCCTGAGGTACTATGGGCCCAGAAAACGCAGGTAGATTTCCCTTTCGAAATTACAGATTCAAAGGCTTCATACAAGCTCTTTTATCAGGTTCGTTACAACAATGATTATCCCTATTACAACCTTTGGGTGAACCGCATTTTGCTGGACGAAAACGGAAATATGATTTCTAAAAAACTGCAAGGCATGGACCTGTTCAATGCCGGTTCAGGAGAACCTTACGGTGCAGGCTTTGGTAACTTCTTCGATTATAAAATTCTTTCCGACAGCATGCAGCATTTTCCTAAGAACGGCAAGTATATCTTGCGTATCGAACAGAACATGCGCATCGACACCCTGCATGGCATCTCTTCTGTAGGTATTGAAATAGAAAAAAATATTAAATAATGTTGAAGCTGCTGAGTATCGGTCTACTTTTCATTTCGTATGCACTCTCTGCGCAGATCGATTCTGTGCTGGTTACAGCGCAACTGAAAGAAAGGGGGGGCTACTCCAAACTTGCAGACCGCTTCAATAAATCAGACTCTACCCTTACGATCGAAGACTTCAAACTTATTTATTACGGCTACCAAACAACACCTTCCTATTATTCAAAAGATGTTGAATTCAAGGAAAACCTGATCAAGCCGCTAAACCGATCCGGACAATACAATCAGGTACTGGAAGTAGCCGACAGTATCTTACTGATTAATCCCGTTAGTATTGCAGCACATTTTGAAAAAGCATTTGCCTGCGCACGCTTAGGTAAAACAGATCTTGAAGCCTATCACCGCAAGCGTTACATTCTTCTTTGCAATGTAATCAAAACCAGTGGAGACGGCAGCGCACTTCTCCGCTTCAACTGCAATTCAACCAATGATGCGCTGGAATTTATTTCCTACAAAGGTTTCACCGCAATCAACGATCGCAAAACAGATACAGGCCTTGTTGAGTTTGACCTGGCAAAAAACAAATTGAAACTCTTGCATATGTATTTTTTTATTCCGAATGAAGCTTATACTGCACCTAATTTAAATCCAGACAGTGAATAGTACCACACTTTCGAATAACCAGACGGACCAAAGAATTCAATCAATCGATATACTGCGGGGAATACTTATTGTATTAATGGCACTTGATCATACCAGGGATTATTTCATGATCAATGCCTTTTCATTTTCACCTACAGATCCTGAACAAGCTTCCGTAGCTTTATTCACCACCCGCTGGATCACACATTTATGTGCGCCAGGTTTCATCTGGCTTACAGGCATATCATCCTACATGTATTTTATAAAGAATGGCGTACGCAAGACCTCCGTTTACTTATTGAGCAGAGGCCTCGTTTTAATTCTGCTTGAATTTACCGTTATTAAATTTGCCTGGCATTTCAACCTCGATTACTCCCTATTGGTATTACTGGTAATCTGGGCAATCGGTGCGAGCATGATCTTACTGGCCGTCGCCTGCTGGTTTAAACAGCAAACGATTTTCATTATTGGTATTCTGATTATCGCGCTGCACAATCTCACCGATGCGCTGATCTTCGACAACAGACTTTTATCTTTCATCTGGCATATACTCGACCAGACCGGTACTTTCTATATAACCGACAGCTTCAGCATCAAGATCCTGTATCCGATCCTGCCTATGTTCGGCCTGATCTGCCTGGGTTTCGGTATGGGCAGCTTATTTACCAAAGAAAGTCAGGAGAACCGCATATCGCTTTTAAAACGTGTCGCTTTGATATTTCTGCTGCTGTTTGTATCTCTTCGTCTGTTAAACGAATATGGTGATCCGGCACAGTGGGTACACAATCAATATTTATATAGGACACTTTTCAGTTTCCTGAATGTAACGAAGTATCCAATGTCACTGGATTACATCCTGATTACGCTCTCAGTTTTATTTTATCTGTTTTCCTTGATCGAATCGAATCCGTCAAACCTTTACCGCCCGATTGCGTTATTTGGTAAGGTTTCCATGTTCTTTTACATTACCCATTTATTTGTTATCCATACCCTGGCAGTAATTTCAGTTTATATACTGAATGGATTTGAAATTGACCCGCATGCGCTTGATGTTTACGACATCACGAGTAAATATGGTTATCCTCTTCCGGTTGTATATGTGATCTGGACAGGTATTCTGCTGCTGCTTTATCCTGTTTGCAAAAAATACCGGATGATAAAATCAAAGTACCCGGATTCATTCCTGAAGTACATTTAATACAAAGCGTATAACCTACGCTTTCAATCAATTGTTTCCCCTAAAGCAATTATTTCAATGAAAGCATTTTTCGCTCAAAAAAAATTTTTACTGTCGATCATCTCTTTAGTGATACTGGCAATCGGTTCCTTCTATATATTCAGAAACCATCTCCGTCCCAGTATTCACAAACAAATAAAATATGTAGCTTATATCGGCCGCTATACCAACCAGGCCGACAGCATCCCCTGCAACAAGCAACCGCTGAATAACTTCGACCTGATGCATGAAGTTACCTTACGGAAATACTTATCAGAACTGGAATTACCTTATACCGATCTGCAGCTGAAAGTTTTTGACTGCAGAAGAGATGGCACAATAAGCGACTCAATCTATAAAGAGATTGCCAAAGACAAAGACATTGTTGCTATTATCGATAACACCTGGGGACAGCACATCAGCAAATGTGCTGCTACAATCAAAAACAATGATCTTCCTGTTATAGCCATCAACGCAGACCGCAACGAATATGATTTTGGTAAAAGTGCAATTTTTACCGGCAACCAGGACAACATCCCGCACGATATTGTAGCCTACATCAGCAAAGTACTTCACATCAATAAAATCAACTTCATCAGCGAAGCCGATTATGGCCTGCACCCTACGTATCTGAAGGCCTTTTCAGAAGGCGGAATTATGGTAAACAAACTCTTCAGCGTTAAAGGTAAAGGTTTTTCAAAACAGGATTCTGTGGCTTTCTATTCGGAGATCGACAGCTACTTCGAAAAAAATCCGGAGGAAGAAAATACATTAACCGTGTTGAGTGTACATGCAGACATTGGTAATGACCTGATTAATTACCTCAATACGCGCTTCCACAAAATTCATTTGCTTGGCCACGCATATATTGTTAACCCTTCAGAAATGAAAAATTTTGGTGTTGGTAATAAAAATGACCTGATCATTGTAAGTAACCCGACAGACGCGTTAACAAAGTCTTTATACAACGACATCGAACATTTAAAGACTACCTATCCTGAGTATTTCATTAATCCGAATCACCCGCTGTTTGTTGAGCGTTGCTACGATGCCATTGAAATGATCCGCAATAAATTTGACCATGTGCGTGATACAACTACTTTATCCAAAACTGATTTCGCTTCATATTTTAAAACACTCCCCAACCAGATTGTTCGCGAACAGGATGAAATTTATCAGTTCGACAGTACGCTGAATTTGGTGCCGGAAATTTTCTTCACGCAATACCAGGACGGCCGCTTCCACTCCTGTCCGCTGCAGTTGAATGAATCGAGAGAAGTTATTCCGAATTTATTTTTCGGCATGGAAATCTCTGATATTTATGACATCAACATGGATGAAAATTCATTCACCTCTGATTTTTATTACTGGATCAAACTTGATTCAAACAACAGGAATGCGGAGAAATACATCATCTTCCAGAACATGAAACAAAATGAGAGTTCGAAAGAATTGATTTTTGAAAAAACGGATGGCAGCACGATTTATAAGCTTTATAAAGTTTCAGGTATTTTCTATGTGAATTATGAGCTGGAAAGATATCCGTTTGATCTGCAGGAAATATTTGTGCGCGCGGAAATTTTAAGTCCGTCGACCAAACTTAAAGTCTCCTTCGACCAGAAAAGTTTTGACCTCGATTCCAGTAAAATCGACAAGTTTAAAATTACCGAATGGAACAAGCTTAAATATTATGTAACGGTTGACAACGAGATAAACCTGGGCATGTACGGTGACCCGGACATGGAAGAAGAAAAACTTTATGAGTTCAAAAATATTTTTTTCCGTTTGAATGTAGAACGTAAAAAAACCACGCCGTTGCTGGAGATTGTGCTACCGTTGGTATTGATCGGCTTAATTTCCATCAGCTTGTTGTTCATTAAAGATATCAGTTTTGAAAATCTCGGTGAAGTGAGTATCGGGGTATTCATGTCGATCGTTGCATTCTCCATATCCTTCTCGGCGTCTACACCTTCAGCGGATAACCTTACCAAAGCCGATTATTTATTCTGGCTCACCTTCATTGTCGTCTTACTGAACTTTATGGTGGTTATTCTGGTCAATGCCATCTATGAACCTGAAGAAGTGAAGAATATTGATATCCGCAAACTAAGTACGGCGCTGGGTGTCGTTTATATCGTAATCGTGAGTGTTGTGTTATTGAATTAAGATTATTTAATCACATTTTCCTTTTTACTATCAATATAGAAATTTTATGAAACCGGTGCTTTTCCTTCTTTGCATTTTATGCAACATGGGGCTTACTTACGCCCAAAACGTTAATGAGTTCACGCTTGAAATAAAAAACATTGCCATAAACGATTGTGGTAAAGAGCTTACAAAAGACACAATCATTTCTAAAAAGATCTACCTCGACCAGGGTATCCAAATTCTTTTATATGATAATACCACATACCGTTACTATACCTTTATACGTATGGAGCGCTCAGCCAATAGAGTAAAAATGATCGAACAGAATTATGTCACAGACAGATCCGGAAAAATTATCGTTTCTGGAAAACGAAGAAAACATGTTCAATATATAAACGTCAGCATGCCGGGAAAATTCGCCAATACAACCGGAGAATATTTGCTGATAGATGAAATGAAATACATATCCATGCGAGCCACCTTTTTCAGAACCTTATATTATGGACTCAATCAACCCAACTAATTATTCATTAAAACAATTCTGATTATGAAAAACAAATCAATTTTAGTATTAAGTCTGTTATGTGCACTTTTAACAGGTATTTTATTATCATCTTTCACTAATAAAACAACTGTCGAGTATGATTTTCAACAGGTCACTACAATTGAATCGGTTGTTCCTATGGGCGCAGGACGTTCCCGCATGATTGCCACATCACCATCCGGAACGATCGAAGAATCTGAAATGAAAAATTTCTTTTCCGTGACTGGAATAAATTTTGCAAATATTCGCGCAAATGACAAAGCAACTACAGATAAAATATCTCAATTGATAAACAATGGATGGACACTTGAACAAGTTACCTCAGGCGTATATTCCGGAACGGACAACAATTCCAATGGAATATTTATTACGCGATATTTATTCAAAAAAGTAAAATAAAAGGTCTGAGCATTATAAATAAAAAAGTCCCGACAATGTCGGGACTTTTTTATTTATAATGCTTTATTTTTTTAGTGCGCCACAAACTTCAATCCTACAATAGAAGCGATCAACGTTGTCAGAAAAAACAGACGCCAGAATTCCGCCGGCTCTTTAAATACCAGGATCCCTACAAGGACTGTGCCTACCGCACCAATACCTGTCCATACAGCATAAGACGTACCGATCGGCAACGTTTGAATAGCACGATACAATAAATACATACTGATTGTGGATGTTATTGCAAAAGCCAGCAGCCACAGATATGACGTGGTACCTGTAGTTTCTTTCGCTTTGCCCAGACAAAAAGCGAAGATTACCTCGAATAATCCCGCGACAATAAGTACAATCCAGTTCATATGTTCTTCCTAATAAATTAACACAAAGATAGTTTATTAAACGTTCAGGTAAAATGCTCTTTTTAGCTTCCTTTCAACGATTCTTTCATTCAATATTACGTCTGCAGCACCGGATTATTAACGAATTGAGAAGCTTTATTACAACATTCAAAATTAAATCATTTTTTCTTAACTGTTCGCTAATTTTCACATAACCCATCGATTATACTGTCATGCGAACTTGCGTGCATGAATGCTGTTACTAAAATCATTATCCTTTTGCTATCCTTTTGCACAACTTTCATATCAAAAGGTGCAACCATCAAAGGCACCGTTCAAGATCACAAAAACCAGGAAAGTATTATCGGTGCTATTATACGGGAAAAAAATAATACAAACATCGGTGCTGCTACTGATTTTGATGGAAATTTCATTATTAAAAATATTCCTGCGGGCAATTATACGCTTGTTGTGGATTACCTGGGTTATGTAAGCCAGACAAAATCTATTCAGATTACAAATGACGCAGATATCTATACATTACACTTTTCGATGCTTCATGATACAACCGGCAATGAAATTATCATTACCGACTTCCATAATTATGGGGCGGAGTCTGATACATTCGCCAGAAAAACGGAACAGAATGCAAACAATGTGATGAACATTATATCTGAAAATACGATCCGAATTTCTCCTGATATTACCGTAGCCAATGTTATGCAACGTGTCTCAGGGGTGAGTGTAGAGCGCAGCAGCAGCGGTGATGGTCGTTATGCCATTATCCGCGGAATGGAGCCCAGATATAATTATACATTAATTAATGGTGTTAAAATACCTAGTCCGGATAATAAAAACCGTTACGTGCCTTTAGATATTTTTCCCGCTGATTTGATTGAACGCATTGAAGTAAATAAAACACTCACACCTTCGATGGAAGGTGATGCTATAGGCGGCACCGTGAATCTTGTAATGAAAAATGCGCCTTCAAAATTTTATGTCAATTCAAGCTTATCGACCGGCTACAACCAAACTTTTTTCAACAGAAGCTACGACTACTTCCCCATAAGTGCTATCAATAAGCAATCTCCGTACCAGCAGCACTCACCGTCATACGTGGCACAGCCGGATGATTTTACAAGAGACAATTTAAACTTCACTACTAAAACACCGCTTCCGAACCTGATTGGTTCCTTGTCTATTGGTAACCGATTCTTCAAGAAAAAATTAGGTATTATTCTTTGCGGCTCATATCAAAATACTTATCGGGGAACAAACTCTGTTTTCTTTCCTTCCGACTATAGCCAGGGGAATTTAAAGCTTACTGATATATGGGTACGCGATTATTCCACGCACCTGACACGCACAGGCCTGCATGCAAAAATGGATTATGTTATAAACAGACATCATAAAGTCAGTTTGTACAATCTGTATTCCGTTCTTGATGAAGCTCAAACCAGAATAACGATCGACACACTACTTGCACCTCCTCGTACACAGACCGGCACAGGACAAGTCTCTTATTTTTCAAGGGCACGCTTCCAACGACAAACCATTTACAATACAACGCTGCAAGGCGAGCATGAACTGCTGTCAACCCGATTATTATTTGACTGGTCGGCTCTGTACTCTATTGCTACCGGTGCCATACCAGACTGGGCGGAATTGCATTATGTAGGCGGTTATTATAAGGCTCCACTGTCAGCACCGGAGCCTTCGCAGCAGCCTAATGTTTTACAGGACTACAACAGAACCTGGTGGAGAAACACAGACAAGGATTATACGGGTTATGCAAACCTGCATTACAAAGCATTAATAAAAAATATCCCCTTCACATTAAGCGTTGGGGGTATGTACCGCGATAAAAAGAGAGAAAATTTTTATGACAACTATTTACTCCGGCCACAGCCTGTTTCAGGCCCGGACCCAAGACAGATGTGGACGAACATTTATGAATTCAACTGGTATGTGTTTAATCCGCTGGGCTCGCCGAACGATCCGAATAATTATCGTGTCACTGAAAAAATAACAGCCTTATATACACAGCTAAAATTCAAAATACACAAACTGGAAACTGTTGCCGGCATAAGACAGGAACAAACGTACCAGCACTTTGATACCGATGTAGATGTAACAAGACCCGGTAAATCAGGAACCATACAGTATGTAGACTTATTGCCCAGTATACATTTTAAATATATGCTGAATACTAAGACAAATATCCGGGCTTCGTATTTCAGTTCCATCAGCAGGCCCGGTTTCTTTGAAATTGTACCTTACAACTTCCAGGGAGAAAACTGGCTTGAAACCGGCAACCCCTATCTAAAACATACTCGTGCACAGAATTTTGATGCCCGTTATGAATTTTTCCCTAAAGCCAATGAGCAGATTTTAGTGGGCGCATTTTATAAAATCATTACCAATCCGATTGAATATGGTTTTGCATCAACAGGTGTGCAGAACGACAAAACATACCAGCCAGGAAACTTCGGTGATGCGATCAATTACGGGCTTGAGCTTGTGTATGAAAAATATATTAAGAATTATGGTTTACGTGCTAATTACACTTACACACATTCAAAGATTACTTCAACCAAAACTGCTACCGATAATTCAAGTGGTATCTACCAGCCGGTGTACAAAGATCAATCCAGACCGCTGCAAGGACAGGCTGCACATATTGCCAACATTGCATTGATCTATAAGAATCCGCAGAAAGGAATAACTGCGCAGCTTGCATGGCAATACACCGGCAAACGTATCGTATTGGTTTCTCCATATTATGAATTTGATTACTGGCAAAAAGGTTTTCAGCAGCTTGATCTTTCTGCCGAGAAAAAACTCCTGAAGAAATTCTCTGTATTCATCAAGATCCAGAATTTACTGAATACACCTTACCAGGTATATGTCAACCAACCGAACAATGTAAATAACATCAACTATAATCCTCCGATGCAGACAGATGGTGACAAGACTCTTGTGCAAAAAGAGTATTACGGACAAAACTATCAGCTTGGAATCAGATATATCTTTTAAACTATAACTACTATACTAAAATGAAAAAAAGTTATTTAGCAGGCTTACTTATTGCGACTACAATAAGCGCCATCTCATGTAAAAAGAAATCAAGTGAAGATGTTCAGTTATCTGAACCACTGCTTGTTGTAGGAACCTCTATCCAGGATACCATCATTGGTGAAGCGGGCCCGGAAACAATTAAGGGAACGATGGTTTCAGGAAAAAATTATCACATCTATGCAGATGTAACCATTAACCAGACTGATACACTGTATCTTCAGCCGGGCGTTCATGTATACATTCATGGCGATGGTAAGTCGCCGGAAACAAGTCCGACGTTTAAAGTAAACGGTACACTTGTAAGTGATGGTAAAAAAGGTTCAGAGAACTGGTTCACTGTATTTGAAACGCCTACTGTACCTAAATCAAATCCGGATATATTCCAGGACCCGGCTACTGACCCGGCATTTGCAGGGTATTGGGGCGGCTTCCAATGCGGGCCAAATGCTAATTTAGTTGCTTTGCGCTGGACACACGTTGAATACACCGGCGGACCATGGGGAGCAGATGCAACTGATTACGGACAGGCACAAGGCGATCCAAAATTTACACTTTACATGAATAATACTTCCGGCACATTCGGAAAACTTATCATTGAAGACTGCTGGATCTATGGTTCTAAGGATGATTGTATCAGGCCTGCAAACTGCTACTTGAGCATCATGAGAAATACATTTGAAAAAGTAGGCCAAACAGGTGGCGAAGGTGTGAATATTAAAAATGCTGCTTTTGGTGATGTTGCTTACAACCTTTCAATCGGTGCTGCTGCAAATGGTTTGAAAATTGCCGGAACAAGTACTGACGGCACACTTGTAAACATATACAACAATACGGTAGTTAACTGCGGATACAGACAAACAAAACCAGGAAGAAATGGTTCGATCAATACAGAAACAAACTCTGGTGGATTTATCTTCAATAATATTATTGTAAACTGCAAATCCGGTTTACGTGTTACATTTAAATCTACAAAGGGAAATCTTTCTGATACGGCAAACACGAGATACAACAACAACCTAACATGTATTGGCCGGGGCACTAAAATGATTTTTATTGAACCGAACCAGATCACTCGTAAACAATCACACGATTTATGCAGCTATACAAACGGCGACTGGAATACAACCGTTGGTGGATATGATGGTACAAACATTCTGAATGATACATTAAAATATGATCCGTTGTTTTACAACTACAACGTACAGGCAAACAGTTCAGGAACTGAATACCTGAACAACTTCAGAAAACCAGGAGCTGATTTCAGATTGCTTCCGGGTTCTCCGGCAATTAATGCAGGTGTATACATTGGTGGTACAGGTATACATGCCATCCCTGCATACACGCCGGGTTATGGCGGAGCAAAAACGTTCCCTATGACAGTATTACCGGTAGGCGGAACATATGGAGCTAATGTTACTCCTCCAAATAAAGATTTGGGCGCGTTCCCAACAGACGGTACAGGTAACCAACATTTTTAATCGTTAGCAATACATTTCAACAAAGTTCTGGTAAGGTACTATATATCCTTACCGGAACTTTGTTTTACTAAAACCAAAATGAAAAAAAATGTTCCGCATAGGTCTTTTCCTTATTTTATCAGGCATCATCATTTGTTCCTGTGAAAAAACCCAAACACCGGAAAGAGCGGATACGCCGAACGATTCTGTCCCAAAGCATATACAGGTAGCGGATGAATCTTTTAACTTCTTTGTGATTGGCGACTGGGGGCGTTGCGGAGATTTCAATCAACGTAAGGTTGCTGAGCAAATGAGCAAATATGTAGATGTATTTGATCCGGAGTTCTTCATTTCTACAGGAGATAATTTTTATGATAACGGGGTAGCGAGTATTGACGATCCGCTTTGGATGAGTTCATTTGAAAACGTATACACCGGCAGTAACCTGCAGCGCAATTGGTTCTCCATTCTGGGGAATCATGATTACAAAGGCAACCCACAAGCGCAGATTGATTATTCCCAAAAAAGCCGCCGTTGGAACATGCCGGCAAGGTATTATACCTTCACGGAAGAAATTGACGATACAACTTCCATCCGTTTTATATTTATTGATACAAATCCTTTCGTGCAAAAATATCATAAAGAGAAGGAAGCCTATGCTGATCTGGCAATGCAGGATACAACCAAACAGTTGAAATGGCTGGACGAAGTACTTGCTTCGTCAACAGAAAAATGGAAAATTGTTATTGGCCATCACCCTGCATATTCAACCGGAGACAAACACGGAGACACGAAAGAGATCATACGCATCTTGACACCGCGTATGCAAAAACATGGCATACAGATGTATCTGGCAGGCCATGAACATGACTTACAGCACCAGCAACCAGCAGGCGGTGTTGATTATATTGTGTCAGGGGCTGGTTCTGAAACAAGAACAACGAGTAAAAACGAAAAAACAAAATTTGCTGAAGCTGTTTCCGGCTTTGCCGCATTCTCCTGCACAGCGGATTCATTAAAATTATATTTTATAAATTATAAAGGCGATATGATTTATTCTTATTCCAGAGGAGAATAAATTATACTGTATTAAAAAGAAAAAAGTCTGGCACAAACCAGACTTTTTTCTTTTTAATACAGTTAATCAACGAGCCTCTTTTTAAAATTAAAATTCGTAACCCAGGTAACCTGCACTAAATTCAGTACGCGCAGGTCTTTTTGCTTGTCGCGGGCTGCTATCTGTAATAGATATCCAACTTCAAACCTGGAAATATCGGACAGTTTGTAACCGATACCACCGTAAGTCCAGTTTTCACTATAGGTAGCATTCTTAGCCCCGGTCAGGCTGAAATAAAATTCATTATACGCATTCAGATAAAATTCTTTCACATCAAGTGTTTTACCCTGCAAAGGTATATTAAATCCTAGCTGGTATCGCAGACGTGTACTGAACGGATATTCCCCGGTTGCTCTATTTTCAATGAAACGTTCTTCAAAACGCAAGCGGTGCGTTATCCTTGTTTTGTTTACACTCTGTCCAAAGATACACTGCTGCCACAACCGGTGTTCATTGCTGTAATCTCCTGTCAAAGGATTATTTCGCTGATATGTGTAACTCCCCGCGACATTAAAAGCCGGAGAAAATTTATAAATGATACTCGGCTGAATGTACAATTGTAAATCTTTGGCCGGATACTCAATATTATATTGAATGCTTTTAAATGCATCAATGGTTGTGGATGCAAAAAAATTATAATCCATTTTATTCGATATACGTCCGGTTTGTGAAAATGCCGGAAGCACGCCATAGAAGACCAGTTTCTGGTTCTGAGCATGCACGCGTAATGCTGAAACAATCAATAAAGCAACTAACAGCTTTCTCATTTAAAATAAGCTTGGAATCGGCTTCAGTTCAATCAGCTCTTCTTTGATAAATACTCCTGAACGTTCAAAGTAATATTCGTAGAATTCAACATCCTTTTTCTTCCTGCCTTTTATTTCAAGTTCATATAAGAGTGCGTTCCGATACTCAACTTCCTGGGTTTTGATAATTTTATGTGTTAGAAAGTCTGTTTGCAATTTATCAATGATCTTTTCTTTAACAGAATCTTTTAGGTTATCAAAGGAAACTTCGATTTCTGTCTCGATTACATTGCCAAGTGTATCAAACAGTACGGAATATTTTTCTCCCATATATTTAAATTCGGCTTCATAGCATATTGTATCAGCATCATTTTCGATTACATAGGATACTTTTTTATACGATGGGTATTGCTTTGCTAAATACGCAACAACGGGAGACGGAATTTTCCTGACAGAAATATTTTTATCATTCTGCGCCACTAAGGACAGTGGCATTAAAAACACACCTAAAATAATTTTTCTCATAACTATTACTTTAGCGTTAGAATCAGCATGCCTGCGAGTATAAAGGCCGCGCCCAATAATAGCCTGGGTGTCATGGGTTCACCCAAGATGATCAGTGAGAGAAAAAGTGTAATGATGATACTGCCTTTGTCTATAGCTGCCACATACGACACCTCGCCTATTTTAATTGCCTTGTAATAGAATATCCAGGAGAGCGAAGTAGTGACTCCTGACAGCGCAAGAAACGCAATCGCCCTGCCACTAAGATTGCTGATCTCTTTAATGTTTTGAAAAACCATAAAGTTTGTAATCACAAAAATAAACACCACGCTTGTACGCACAGCCAGACCCAGGTCAGAGCTGATGTGCTTCATTCCATATTTTGCAATAACAGATGTAATACCTGCAAAACACATGGATATAATACTATATAGAATCCAGTTTTTCATATAAATCAATAGGAACGTGAATTAACAACATAATCCTGTAAACATTCTGGAATGATTACAGGATTTACGCTATAAAGATGAAAAATAATTTTCAGGTAACGATTTTATAATTTAAAAAATGTCATTCACATTCGCCAAAACCATCAATAAAATCAAAGTCTTTCAGACAGTGGTGTGTATTTAAAATCCGTGTAACAAAGCCTTTTTGATCAAAGACAAATTTCACTGCATAGGCGGTCTTTCCTTCGCCGCCGTGCATGTAAATATAAAGATGCTTATTATCAGCAGTGATATAGGCTTCAGGGGCTTTATTATTTTCGCACAGGTGAATATTATACAGATCCGAGTAAGCACTCTTCGGAATCTGCAGCTTAGTGTTTCCTCTTAAAATAATAAAAGTTCCTATTTCTCCTTTAGGGACTGTTCCGGATATTCCATATGCACGTGTTCCGTCAATCTTGTTGCTATATATAACACTGTCTGCTTTTTTCTTGCCGTGGTGCATGGAATACAGCGTATCCGTCAGCTGTATTGTATGCAGAGACGGTACGAATGTTTTTGTCTTAATTGAAATCTGGATCAGTTCGGAAGCTTTGGTAGACGAGTAATACCGTACATCTGTTTTTGTGCAGGTACTGCCAAACAACTCCTGCAGGGCGCCGCGATCCTGTATATAGATGCTATCTGCTGGATTTTGAAGGAGGTTATACAATTCCTGCTTGTGCTGCCAGCCCGAAGTTGTCTGGGCTGATACATTAGAACATAAAAATACAAATACAGTTACAAGGATGATTTGAGAAGAGATGTTAGATGGCTTTTTACCTGCAGAATTGATCATTTTTATTTTCCGATTAATATAAAGGCTGCCCAATGGTAGGGTGTATTATATTCTGCGCTCTGCAGTAATTTCAGTTTTGCTTCCCGGGAAGCAAAAGCAAGAGTCTGCATCCGGTCCGGTTGAAAATCTGTATAGAAATATTGCATAAAAAGCTGTGCAGACTGATCTGAGACTGTCCATAAAGAAACCATGATATTATCTGCTCCTGCATAGAACAAGGCTCTTGATAAACCGATCATTCCTTCGCCTTTTGCATATTTCCCCAGGCCTGTTTCGCAGGCAGACAATGCAACCAGGTCGGCATGTAAACGCATGTTATACATATCCCCTGAATATATACGGCTATCTTCTTCAGAAGTTCCGGAGGTATAAATACAGGAAAGCTCCGGCTGTTCTGCGTCTACTACCCCATGCGTTGCAAGATGGATAATGGAGTATTGACTGATTGAATCACTTAGTAAAACTTCTCTGGTAGCTTTTGTGTAAATATACATATCAGCTGCTGCATAGCTTTTACAGATCGTATTTAGGCACTCTACCTCTTTTAATGTGCCGGGCAGAGGATTCAGATAACTTGAATCACTGAATTCAACAGGTGCAAATAACAGCACTTTCTTTTGAAGTATGGTATCGGAAGAACTCTGGTCATATAAAGAGCCTGCATAGTTGTAACTGACCGCATATCTTTTTATCAGAAACTCCATTTGCGTATAATTCACCGTATCATTTTCAGGTGCTTTTACCAGAAGGGCTTCAAAAGGAATTGCACTCATTTTTCCGTCCGGAATAATGATCAGATGTGTTGTATGCTTCGAAATCTTCGGCATCAATTGCTCGTACAAAGCGGACGAAGCTTTAATAAACAATGCCTTGTTGTTAAACTTAATAGAGTTACGCATTGCGGAAATATTTTTCCCATACCAGTCCGTTAAAGGAATTGAATATACATCGTACGTCTTTTGTGTGATCCGGAAAATACGGACAGTGTTTGTACTTTCTGATACAAAATATTCCAGAATACAGTCTGTTGGATTTAATTTTGATTGCAGCGTTTCAACCGTTATAGATTGAATATCATATTTTAAGTTGTAATAGGCAGGATAATTTTTTTCCAGCGAACGGATGAAAAATTCATACTCCCGCTTCTGTCCGAAAAGCTCTGCCGCCACGCTTTTCATTGTGGCTTCGTCTGTAATACCTTTCGCAATGCGTTGTTCCAAATAGGCGATCGTTGTTTTATAGGCGTCTTCTTTTTCAATTTCCTTATTCGGAATTCCTGCAAACTCTTTCGCTTTTGAATCAGCAATGGATTCCTGCAATACAGACGCTTTGCTTCTTTCTACGAAATAATAGGCCAGTTTCAAATACCTCTCTTTCTTAAATGTATTTTCAGATAAAAGTAAACACAGCTCCATGCTCCGGTCATATACGTCATTGCTGTAAATACCCAGCGCCAGCTTGTCATTTTTTCCGGTGCGGGTTTGTCTGAGCTGACTCAATAAGGTATCACAGGACTGATAGGTAGATAATGCCAGTGTCAGATCTTTGATGCGCAAGGTCTGTTCAGCCTCACGTTTTGAAAGCACAATACCTTTGTGTGTCAGCGTTGATAATAATAATTGTCCATCGAAGTATTCCTGCATGGATGGATTCTTTGTATAATCTGCGGAAGAAAACGTAGCGCTGTTGGCGATAAGGCTATGCTGCAATGCTTCCAATGCTTTTGTGTATTCACGTTGGTCGGAATAAACCGAACCGATCAAGGTATAGCAGGCTGCAGTATTGGGATGCTTTTCACCATATGCCTGCTGATAAATAGCCAATGCTTTACCAGCATAATCCAATGCGGATGGATATTCTTTTTTCTCCTGAAGTACCTGCGCGATGCTTGAATACACAAATGCCTTGTTTGGATGCGGGCCTGCATAACGCTTGTTCCAGATGTCCAGCGCTTTTTCATATTGCACCAGCGAAGTATTGTATACTTTTTGCTTCCTGTAGATCTGGCCCAGATTGCTGTATGCAATGGCCAGGGCAGGATGATCCGCAGAATAAATATGCTCATACATTTTTAACGCCCGTTCATAATATGTCAATGACAGTTGTAGATCAAAGCCGGAATAAACAAGGCCAATATTATTATAGACCCCGGCAATGGCAGAAGCGTCTGCGTCATACTCAGTTTTGTATAACTCCAGTGATTGATTAAAATATTCCAAAGCTTTTTCATCGTTTCCTTGCATCCAGTTAATAATGCCCTCGGTATTATATAACTCTGCTAAAACAGTTTTTGAATAAAACTGCCACATTGTTAACAGATCTATGGCGTTTTCAACTTCGGAAGCTGCCTGCTCCAATTGTCCCTTTTGATAAAATATCTGTGCCTGCGCATTCATAAACAGGGCGTCTTCATTTTTAAATTGTTCTCCGCATTCGGCTAGGCCTTCATCAATAATACCCTGCGCCTTTTCCAGATTATTAAGCCGTATCTCACATAAAGCATACTGAAGTTTATTATATAAATATTGTTCTGTTACATTTTTATTATTCACACTGATTTCCTTCGAATAATATTCTGACGCGGCAGCATAATCACCCAGTACAAATAAACTATCGCCCTTACTTTTACTCAAACCTGCCGTTTGTGCATACAGCATTTGATTAAAAATCAACATAACATTTATGAATAAAAACTTTTTCATACAAACAGCCTGTCAGATAAAAATTCTTTTTTTATAATTTTATTTCAACACTGAGTGTCGATACCATAACTCTTGAAAGTCCGTCAGGATTGGTATCCCGGTTGATCAGCTTCACTCCTACCATGCCTTTAAGCGCTACTCTTGTTGAAAAACGGTAGCCCGCACCTGTTAACGCGGTTATTGCCGGACCAGTAGTATTAGGTACCAGAATGCGATTATCCGGCGTACCTTTTGAAATCTCGTCTTTGGTAATTCTATAGATCGTTAACAAACCCAGATAGGCATTCCATTTCGTTGACCGGAAATTACGCTCAATACGAAACATGATATCTGAACCGCGTTTTAAATTCCAGGCCGGCGGATATTCCAATGCTGCTGCTTTTTGTTCACTGTTGTTCCATTCAGACCATCTGAATTCATTTCCATTCTGGTTGAAGGCATGCTGATAACCTGTTGCAAACAGCCAGTTCCGGGTGATAAAAGACAGACCGGCTACTATATCATAAGTACCTAAACTTGTCTGGTAATACATGGGTAATGGCCTGCCGTCGGCACTTGTTTTGTCTGAATGATTGGTCGGAAGTTTTGTACCTATGGTACCCGACAACTGCCAATTGGTTTTAACAAGCAGTGCATGTGTGTAAGCAAGTGAAATATCTCCTGCACCATTAGTGTTGGCTAGCGAGCCGGAGACAAACGTGTACGGCAGTTTGATCTGGAATGATCCCCGCTTGCCGATACTTGCATTGATATCCAGCAGAGATGTAAGTATCACATCGTGAAACTTGGTTAAGCCCATGTATTGCAGTGCTTCTACAGAGCGTAGTCTGATCAGGGCCTTATTGCTGAAGTTTTGATTGGGGCGCATGGCTCCCATGGTACAAAAACCCGCGTCGCTGCAGCCCTGACTATATGCCGCCTGCGAAAAACATAAAAAAACAAGAACCGAAAAAACCTTGAAGCGCATAAAATCTACTGTTATTGCTTCTCTAAAGTACTAAAAAATAAGGTTTTGACAATAAGAGAAACGATGGCTGTTATTCAACCAAAATACTATTCTTTCAATTGAATCTCTTTCGCCATGCGCCATTAATATCTATCTTTACTTTATCCATTTGTTCCGTAATACACACAAGGCTTATGAGCATAATCCCCTTAATTCTTCTTTTATTAATTCCTTTTTCAATCATTACAAGTATATCTTATGGAATAGGAAAATTCACAAACCTGATCCTGGAAAAGCAAAATATAAAACATGCAAAGCTGATTGCGATTATATCATCCCTGTTAGCTGCAGCCCTTATTATCTATTGGCTGAATGACTTACTTTCCGGCACAAGATTCCTGGGTTGCTGAAAAAAATTGTATTGGATGATTCTCCCCAACGTGTGGTTATAACAAAAGCCCTTCGCCAATGACGAAGGGCTTTTTTTATAACCACAGGATTGATTATTATTTCAATTCAAGTTTGTATTCAACTTCTCCAAGGATATCGTTTGTTTCAACCAATGTTACTTTAGTATCATTGTCTGAAAACGTAATCGTAACACTGCCTAATCCATTGCAATCACTGATATTTCCGCCATCCCAGGCACCATAACAGAATTCATCTTCAGCTGTATTGGACCACATCCAGGTATTGGAGCCTACTTCAGTAACTCCGCCTTCTACCATTGTTGTCAAATATGTTCCGTACTTATTAAATACTACATAATAGTCTTGCGGATATTCTGTCTCACCCATTAACGTATACTCAGTCATCTTCCATGTTTTACATAATTTTGTAGTATGATCTGAATCTGCAATTGCCTGGTCTGCTTTGGCAGAAGTAAAGACTTCTTTCGTTCCAGCCACTTCAAGCTCAAAACCAAAATCTGTTTCTGTTAATGTATTAACTTTTAATGTTCCGAAATCCTTCAGTACAATTACATCTGCACCGGAAGTCGTGTATGTACCAGTAACAATACTGTCATTAGGGAAATACAATATATATGCATTCTGAACAAATTCAACGGCAATCAATGTTGAAGCTGAAGCTCCTGTAGTACGGGCGTTATTGGAAACTTCCCATCTGTTCTGAAGTTTGTCTGTTGAGTAAGCAAAAGGTGTAGCCGGGGCTGGATCATCCTTCTTTTTACATGCAGACACTACAGCTATGCTCAGTAAGCATAAAGCAATCACATAAAATTTCATTGTTTTCATAAAAATTCGATTTGAAAAGGTTAATTATATTTAGCAAATATATATCATACCTAAACTGATATGCAAAGATTTAGCACAATAAATAAAAATATAATTTCAAAAGTCAACATTTTGTATTTTCACTTTGTCAATCTAAACATACAGCTCTGAACAAGAGCCTTTTTAAAATTTTCAATCCCGGAATTGCCAAACCTTAATTTCAAAGGATTGATTTTGGATTATTCATCTCCTGGCAGATATGCACATTTCCCAAACCATCTGTTTCCAGCAATGATGTTTCAAATTGTTGATTTATATTCCCCCATATCCTTGGGATTTAACACAATTGAACCAATATTTGCAGATAAATTAAACTGTATTATGAGCTTATTAGTAGTTGGTTCGGTTGCTTTTGATGCAATTGAAACGCCTTTTGGTAAAACGGATAAAATTTTAGGTGGCGCAGCTACCTATATCGGTTTGTCTTCTTCGTATTTCAATCCTAAAATAAACCTGGTTGGTGTTGTAGGTTCTGATTTTCCGGAATCAAATATCAAAATGCTGCAATCGCATTCCATTAACACAGAAGGTCTCCAGATAAAAGAAAATGAAAAAACGTTCTTCTGGTCTGGCCGCTACCACAACGACATGAACACGCGTGACACGCTTGTTACCGAACTGAATGTACTGGGAACATTCGATCCGGTTATTCCTGAATCATACCAGAACTGCGACTACCTGATGCTGGGCAACCTTGCCCCTTCTGTACAACGCACAGTTATTGAACGTTTGAAAAACCGTCCGAAACTGATCGTAATGGATACCATGAATTTCTGGATGGACATCGCCATGGACGACCTGAAACAAACACTGGCTCTAGTGGATGTACTATCCATCAACGATGAAGAAGCACGTCAACTTTCAGGAGAATATTCTCTTGTAAAAGCTGCGCGTAAAATCATAGCCATGGGACCAAAAATACTGATCATCAAAAAAGGTGAACATGGTGCTTTATTATTCAACCATGACCAGGTATTCTTCGCACCGGCATTGCCGCTGGAAGATGTATTCGATCCGACTGGCGCGGGTGATACATTTGCAGGTGGCTTCATCGGATACATTGCAAGTACAAAGGATACTTCTTTTGAAAATATGAAACGAGCAATCATTTATGGTTCTGCAATGGCTTCTTTCTGTGTAGAGAAATTTGGTACAGAACGCCTTGTGGGCCTGCATAAAAATGAATTGAACGAAAGACTGCAGGAATTCGTCGATCTGGTTCAGTTTGAGATCAATATTTAAATGTACAAATCAGCCTTCTTACGAAGGCTGATTTGTTTTACGGATCGCTGGTATACATCCTTTATGCCGCCTGTTATTTTCTAAATACCACTATGAAGAAAATCTATTTTATAACGCTTCTCCTTTTTGTCTTTACAACGCTTGACTCCTGCCGTTCGGTTAAATCGAAGGCGCCTGCTGAAGCCTACCAGACATTTGAGTACAAACCACCGGTATCACATGTAGTCGTTCCGGTAGAGTTATCACTACGTGAAATAGAAGCGGAATTAAACAAACAGCTGAACGGCCTGATCTATGATGATGCGGATTATGCAGACGGTGTATTAATGAAAGTATGGAAAGTAAGTCCGATCCTGCTTTCCATGAAAGGTGAAGAAATTGTATATGAAGTTCCCATCAAAATCTGGTCTAAGATTAAATGGGAATTCAATCAGTTTGGAATCAGCATGTCTGATGAATTTACGGCAGATGCAGCGCTTCGCATGACTTTCAATACCAAATTAAAAATCGGTGTTTTTTGGACCCTTGAACCTCAAACGTCGCTGCAGAAATATGACTGGATTGAAAAGCCCGTTGTAACAGGCGGCAGCATTTCCTTACCGGTTACATTTATTGCAGACCGTATTATTAAGTCGCAGCAAAAGCTGATCACCGAAACCATTGATGATGAAATTAAAAAACAGATCGAGCTCCGCAAGTATGTAGAAGAAGGCTGGAATGCCCTGCACCAGCCGGTACAGCTGTACGACAACCCAAATGCCTGGCTGCGCATCAGTCCAACTAATATCAGCGTTACACCTTTAACCGGCACAAAAGATTTTGCAAATGCCACCATACGTATTGATGGTGTTGCTGAAACATTTGTAGGTACAAAACCGACTGTTAAATTAACAAACCTGCCCAATGCTACGTATTCAAATGCCTTAAGCGGAGATTTTGTGCTCTCTCTGATCAATGATATGAGTTATGAAGAAGCCAGTAAGCTCGCACACCAGTACATGGCAGGTACTACCTTTACATCTTCCAACGGGAAGAAAAAAATCCGTATCGATAGTGTAAGCATTTATGGCGGTGGTGATAATCTGGTTATCAAAACAAAAGTTTCGGGCAATGTCACAGGCAATATTTATTTAAAAGGCAAGCCCACTTACGACTCTGTTTCTCAAACCATTTATCTGAAAAACCTGGACTATTCCATCGAAACAAAAAATGCAATGGTTAAAACAGGCAATTGGATCCTAAAAAGTTCGTTAACTAAACGGATGCAGGAAGCACTACGCTATTCTGTTGCAGAAGATATGGCAAATATGAAAAAGGAAGTGAATGCCTACATTCAATCATACAACATTACAAAAAATGTTGTTGTGAAAGCAAACATCAGCCAAATGGCTCCCAAAGAAATATATGTTACGCAAGGTTCAATAAAGGCTGTGCTCTATGCTACCGGCTCCATGAAAATGTCTGTTAAAGGATTGGATTTCCATTGATGGAGAAAATTCTGAAAACATATCGCAAACGCTTATACGACCTTACAACAGGAAATCGGTCGCTATTGTTCCTGCGCTTATCAGCCACGCAGGAACTGGATTTGAGTGAACTGCATTTCGTTGACCAGCACGGTGCATTTCATATTATAGAAGAATTGCTGACTGAAAAGAAAAGTATTCGTTTATGTCCGGTGCAGGAACCCCGCGTGGAAAAAGTTCAGCATGTTTCCTCCATACTGAAAAAAATCTACCGCAAACTTTCACAAATATTTGAAGAACGCGGTTTATATGAATGTTATACCGGCTGGCTTTTTGCCGAAGGAAAATGGAAAGATGGTACACCTTTCCGTGCTCCTCTCCTGTTCTTTCCTGTCAGATTGGAAAGTGAAGGCAATGCCTGGTTTCTACGCAGAGAAGAAGGACGAAGCATACAGCTGAACAAAAGCCTGCTTCTCGCTTTTGCACACTATCATGATCTGGTATTGCCCGATGAAGTGCTTGAAGAAAACTTTGAAGAATTCTCTGCTGACCCGCTGGAGTTTCGCACGCAACTATATGAATGGTTGAAAAAAACGTCGCTCGAATTTCTGTTCAGCAAAGAATATTTTTCAAATGAAATCAAACCTCTAAAGGTCTATAAGCGTCAGGAATATGAAGATGTATACGCTATCGGCGAAATGCGTATTGAACCAAATGCCGTATTAGGAATCTTTCCACAGGCAGGCTCGGCTATTGCTGCCGACTTCGATACCTGGGCAACAAATTCAACCGATGTTTCCTTAGAATTTTTTTTTGAAGCACGCAATAAAATAGAATTACCTAATGATCCCTACAGAGAAGACCTGATGACTCCTTACAGCATGGATGCCTCCCAGGAATTTGCGATCCGTGAAGTATTAAAAGGTAAATCCATTGTAATCCAGGGCCCGCCGGGATCGGGCAAGTCAGAAACTATTTGCAACATGATCTGCAGCGGACTCGCAGCAGGTAAAAAAATACTGGTCGTATCACACAAACGTGCGGCACTTGAAGTAGTAGCCAAAAGACTAGGTCAGAAATCACTCCATGATTTTTTTGCGCTGGTACACGATGTAAAGTTCGATCAACGGACTTTATACGCCAAGATTGATAAGCAGATTGAAAACATTGAAGTCTTCCAGACAATAAACAATAGCCTGGATACTATTTATCTGGAACGTGAATTTTCAGCTTCTGTTAAATTGCTCACGCAACTTAACACGCATAGCGAAGAATTCAGGAAAGCGCTGTTTGATACACAGGTATGCGGGTTCAGTGCGCATGAATTATATCTGAAAGCAAACGCAGAAGCCACAACGATTAATCTCAGTGACCTGTACACTGCATATCCGGCAAAAGAATCAGAGAGGCTTATCCAGGCCATCCGCACGTACAGTATTTATGCAGCTTTGCCTTATCCGCATGCTGAACTCTGGAAAAACAGAATTGCGCAGCCAGCAAATTCGCATGACAAGCTGGATATATGGAATGAACAGGCATTGCTATTAAAACAGGCTATTGACGATTTTACTGAACAAGCCTCAGTGTATGGAGAAACAGATATTATCAGCAGTTTTGAAAACCTTGGTTCACTAAGAAAGACGCTTGAAGACTTACAATTCCTTTTAAGTGAAGTCTCCGTAAAGGAATTCTGGGATTCATTTGTATCGCCTGTTAACTTCGCAGCAGCCAATAAGCTCATTCAATCCATTGCTGCTGTACAGAAACAATACCAAGTAGTTTTTGAACAGTATGATTTCAAACAACTGCATGAGCTGCATACATTTCTTGCAACAGCAAAGAAAAGAGCTGCCAATCCATTCTCATGGTTTTTCTATACGTTATTTTCTTCCGAATATAAATCATTAAAGAAATTCTCTTCCTGCATGCCGGTTGAATTATCGGCCCATACGCTACCTCTTATTACAAGCAAGCTGGAATCTATACTTCTTCTTGAAATAAGGATACAGGAACTTGCCGTATATACCCGTACTGAAATACAACTTCAGGACAGTAGTACGCTGCAAACAAAAACATACGCGATAAAAGCCATTGATACTGCCCTGCAGACAATAGAGCAAATAAGTCCGCTGCATCAACATCTCCTTTCGCTGAATGCTGCTGTTGCAAAAAAACTCCTGAAAAATATTTGTACGCATCATACTAATTTGCAAACAGGAATTGAAAATACTTCGGTCTATTTCAGTGCGGCACAGCAGCGGCTCTTTATCAAAGATTCTTCCCTGTTAACAAACTGGATGCACTTTGTGATGAGTTATATCAACGACATTCAGCATCTGGATGCGTTACTGGAATCATTAAACACAACAGACCGCATCTGCATACAACGCTTGTCTAACTTGCAGGAAACGTACCCGCCGGAACAATGGGCTGACATTGCAGAGGAATCCATCCTGAAACACTGGCTTCAGCACATTGAACTGGTGTATCCGGTTTTGAAAAGCCTTGATACACTCCGGTGGAAACAGTTTACGCAGGACTGGGCTATCCATGCTGAAAAACGCAAAACACTTTCCCTGGAAATGATCTTAGGAAAGCTACGTGAACAAACCTACAGAGATATTGTTTTTAACCGTTTACAAAACCGTGTCACATACAGAGACCTACAGCACCAGGTAACAAAAAAGAAGCGTGTGTGGCCCATGCGCAAGCTCATGCAGG
>NZ_JBQCDF010000056.1:0-3526 GCF_051961495.1 Cytophaga sp.
TGACCATGAACAAATAATAGAACGGGGTTATCAGTAAAATCCATACCGGGATTTTGATCCACAGCGATGTCATATCATCAATACCGATCAGCGGAAAAATGAATTTCCGTACATATACAGCAGAATAACCGGTTAAAGAGAAGATAAGTAATATTTTGATCAAACGCCAGTTGCTTGTAATGCCCCAGCGGGTCTTTAATTTTTCGAAGAATGACATAGTGACACAAACTTAAGAAAAAGTTCTGAATCAAATCTGTTCGATGAAAGGAATAAACGATTATTTAATCCGGCAATTATGAAGGACTTATTTAAGTCTTAATTCTGATGTTTAAGCTGTATTGGAATAATGTAAATGCTCTCTATATTCGTGTAAGAGGATTGTGAAGTTATTATGATAGATTACACTGCATACGTATGTCTACGCCTTCGCCCCTTTATCAAATTTTATCATAAGCCAGTTTTGTTTGTACTCAGAGTGTTGAAAGCAAAAACAAAATACATAACGCTGATAAGAGTTCTTTTGACCACAGTATTCATTTACAGTTTTTTTCTAAATGGATATGGTCAGCAGATGGCTATTAAATTGAAGAAAGGACAATTTTTAGTTTTAAAAGATAAAATTATCCGTTCGCAGGATGACACGGTTGTATACCTGCCCAGTAATACAGACTACAAAAAGCGTAAGGATTACGAAAGGTATAAAAAGAACAAATACGTACGTCAGCTGTGGGATGAGATTTATCTGGAAAATCAAAAATTTATTGATTACGATACAACCTTTACAGTAGAGAGTGAAAATCCTTACGCACCATACGAAGGTAAGATCATCCGTAATATTTATATCAAAAAGGAAAATGTATTTGACCGCGATATATACGATACTGTTTTTGTAAAGAAAAAACTATGGATCGAAAAGGTATCTGAATCTCTGCATGAAAAAACAAAAACATTTGTGGTACGTAACAACCTGTTTATTAAAAACGATTCAGTGGTAGATCAAAACCGTTTGGCAGATAATGAGCGACTGCTCCGTACACTTCCTTATATGCACGATGCGCGGATCTTTGTTAAAAAGGTCAGGCATTCAAAAGACAGCGTTGATATCGAAGTGATCGTTCAGGACCTCTGGACCATCGGCGGATCCTTTACTCCGAATGATATCAATTATTATCAGTGGAAGCTGTATGATGAAAATTTTTTAGGGCTGGGCCAATCCATCACCTACCGCGGACAATACCGTTCCACAAGAACCAAACCCCTGGCCAGCGAATTCACTTACATGAAAAATAATGCAGGTGGTACATTCATCAATCCATATATACGTTATTCGGAGCTGAACGGCGGACTGCATGTTGGGAAGGAAGATGAAGCAAGCATCACACTGGGAGCACTCCGGCCTATATATATGCCTACTGCCCGTTTAGCCGGCGGTTATTTTTATTCAAACAACTGGTCGGTAAACGAAACAAAACAAGCGGATACAAGTTTTTATCATTACAAATACAATGTAAATGATATCTGGGGCGGCGTTACGTTTTCAGGTTTCAAAAATACCGGCGATGATTATGATATCATCTCACGTCAGAATCGTGCACGTTTATTCTTATCAATGCGGTACTTCAATTGCAACTATGTATATCAACCGAACCAGGAAAATGCATTAAGAAGTCCTTTGTATAATAACAATAATTTAACCTTAGGCCAGGCAACCTACTTTCGCTATGACTTTTATAAAACGCGTTATATTTATGGGTTCGGTAGAACGGAAGACGTTCCCTACGGTTATTCTTACCTGATCAATTCCGGTGTGCAGCAAACGCTTGAACAGCTACGTTATTATTTAGGGGCTGCAACGTTCAATAGCTGGGTATCTAAGAAAGGGGATTTCTTTTTGCTGGATCTGCGGGCTTCTGCGTTTTACAATAGTGTGAATCACTTACAGGATTTTTTTGTAAAAGGAGAAGGTACGTATGTCAGTAAAATCAAGATGCTGGGCCGCTGGAAGTCGAGGTTCTATTTTACGCTCAACTATGCAAAGATTATCCGTCCGCAGTTGAATAACGGTCTTAATATCAATGATGCGAATGGTATTCAACAGTTCTTCGCGCCGACTTTACTGGGATATCAGACCTCCAGTCTGAGCGTGATGACCAATTTATTTCCGCGTTTCCGTTTACTGGGTTTTCGGTTTGCATTTGTCATGTTGGCGCAGGTAGCACAAGTAGGCACAGAAACAGAGTTTTTGTATAACAACAAACTGTATTCAGGACTTGCTGCAGGTTTCAGAACAAAAAACGAAAACTTAGTTTTTGACGAATTTGACCTGCGGTTTTATTTCTTTCCTAATGCGCCCGAAGGCGTTTCAACGTTCAAAATTGTAACATCTACCACACCCAGACTGCGCATAAATCTAAGAGGGATTGATGAGCCCTCGATCATTGGCTTGTAGGTGTCTGTCTGAATCAGGATTTACAGGATTAAAAGATTTATAGAATTTTAAAAATATTCTATTTCAATTAGTTATGGCTCAAGTTGAGATATCACGATCCTTTTATCATTTGATCCCTGCAAATCCTGATTTTAATTGCACTTTTTCTCTAAAATAGATGTTATAACATGTAAATAGGAAATATAAGGAGTACAACTATGAAAAAGGAAATACAAAAAGTTATACATAAAGCAAACAGCAGAGGAGCTGCTGACCACGGTTGGTTAAAAGCCAGACATACCTTTAGTTTTGCGGGTTATTACGAAGAAGATCGTGAGCAGTTTGGTGCATTGCGTGTATTAAATGATGATATCATTGAAGCAGGCTATGGCTTTGGCATGCATCCGCACAACAACATGGAAATTATCACTATTCCGTTGGAAGGTGCGCTGAAACACAAAGACAGCATGGGTCATACCTCTGTGATCAAAGCAGGAGATGTACAGGTCATGTCGGCCGGCAAAGGGTTAATGCATTCGGAATACAATGCATCAGAAACCGAAGCATTGAATTTGCTGCAGATCTGGGTGTTTCCGAAGCACCGCAATATTGATCCGCGGTACGGTGAAAAAACATTTGAACCGGAAAGCATGAAAGGTAAATGGTTGAACATTGTATCGCCGATTGAAGATACAGGCGGTGCCTTACAGATCAATCAGGATGCATGGTTTTCATTGGGTAAATTTGAGAAAGGATCATCTGTTTCATACGCTAAAAAACGTGCAGGTAATGGTTTATATGTTTTTGTAATTGAAGGCGGGATTGAGGTGGAAGATGAAGCCTTGTCAAGACGCGATGCTATTGGTATAGAAGGTTCAGACGAGATCAACATAGAAATAAAAGATCATGCCTATGTATTGATCATGGATGTGCCAATGAACGCATAATAAAAGCAACAGCAGGTATGAATGATTAAAATTCGTACCTGCTGTTGCTTTATTTTTTAAAGTCATTTTTATAACGTTGATATTATTATTTCTCTCATAAATTATTTTCTCTTAAATTTTAGGCTTCAATCAAATTATACTTAACTTACTC
>NZ_JBQCDF010000057.1:0-20153 GCF_051961495.1 Cytophaga sp.
TGTCCAGCCAGGGAATCATACAATACCATGGAAATGGTATCTTTAAAATCAGCGGGGTCTATCTTATAAGGATCAATGGATCGTGTATCCCAGACAGAATAATACTGAGCAATTGTAATCCAGGTAGAATCTGTATTGATCTGTTCTTCAACTTCTACAATTACAAATTCATCTTCGCCTACTTCCTCACCTTCCTGCCAGGAAGATGTATCTTCTTCAATAATTGACCACTCTTTTTCAGCGTCAAAGATATAATCCGAATGCAATCCCCCGGCAACTGTATCTACAATATCATCGGTGAATAATACATCATCCATATCCGGACTCTTGTACTCTATAGCTGGTGCTTTGGTCTTATCAAAATCTCTATCCCCTTTTTTAGGATTGCCCGGATCCTGTGCAAAACCGGCATATGCAATTCCCCAAAAGAGAACAACTAAAATTATACGCATGCTTACATGTTTACGCCGTTACAGCTTCTTTTGCTGCTAAATATCTTTCTGCATCTAATGCCGCCATACATCCTGTACCAGCAGCTGTTATAGCCTGACGGTATACATGATCCTGTGCATCGCCGCATGCAAATACTCCTTCAATATTTGTTTTGGATGTACCTGGAATTGTTTTTATATACCCATTCTCATCCATATCAATCCATCCTTTGAAAATGTCTGTATTCGGTTTATGACCAATTGCTACAAAGAAACCTGTAATAGCAATGTCACGTGTTTCTCCGGTGACATTATTTTTAACACGCATACCTTCTACATCTTCTTTACCTAAAACTTCATCAGTTTCCGTGCTGAAAAGAACTTCAATGTTTGGTGTATTTAAAACCCGCTGCTGCATGATTACAGAAGCAGCTACAAATTTATCTTTACGAACCAGCATGTATACTTTCTTACAAAGCTTTGCCAGGTAACTTGCTTCTTCGCATGCTGTATCACCAGCTCCTACTATAGCAACATCCTGTCCTCTGAAGAAGAAACCATCACAAACGGCACATGCGGAAACGCCTCTGCCATTCAAACGCTGTTCTGACTCAATTCCTAACCACTTTGCTGCAGCCCCAGTAGAAATAATTACAGTCTCAGCTTCGATGACTGTTTTTTCATCAACGGTTACTTTATGCACCGGACCTGTAAAATCTACAGAACTGATTGTACCATAACGGATATCTGCACCAAATCTTGTTGCCTGCTTTTTAAAATCTTCCATCATCTCTGGCCCCATTACTCCATCCGGATATCCTGGAAAATTCTCAACATCGTTTGTGATCATAAGCTGACCACCCGGCTGAGCCCCCTGATACATAACTGGTTTTAAACCAGCACGGGAAGCATATATCGCTGCCGTATAACCTGCAGGACCTGAACCAATAATTAGACAATGTACTTTTTCTACTGACATAAGCGCTTAATGAATATTAGAGTTCTCAATTTCGGCATTTTTGCCATTTTAAGCAAAACATATAGGCATTGTGTAAGGTTCTGTGGAAAAAAGAATTTCCATGAGTTTTTACAATTTCAGCACCAAAATGAAGTTTTATCCTCTAAAACTGTATCTTTTAATTATTTCAGCAGTTATGAAATTAAAAAACATTATGAAACATAACTATATCCTTCTGCTGGTATTCATTTTATTAATAAGCGCATGCAGCAGACAATCTGCTCCGTCGATGGAAACATATTCAGCTGACAAAGAAATGAAAATAACTCTGGATGGCAACCGTACAAATGCACTTGATTCCTGGCTGCTTGAAATTGAACTTGATTATAAGGGCAGTAAAAATAAAGTATACCAGGAGTTTTATGCAGATGAAGTAAATAAAAATAACGTTTCATTTGAATGGAAATCAAATACCGCATGCCTGATACACCTGACGCAACGCGATGGCGTAGTTATTACGGTTCCGATCAAAGTATCAAAACTGTAAAAATCTATGCGAACCGGATATTTTATTTTACTTATTGCCTTGCTGTCTTGTTTCAGTCCATGTAGCTCCCAGGTTTGTAATACTGAAGAAGCAACAGAAGAATCCATTCCGTTTGATACGCTTGCTAAAACCATTCATGTATATGTAGCTTTGTGCGACAATACTTATCAAGGTATCGTACCTGTTCCTGAAAAGATTGGTAATGGACAGGACCCGATGAATAACTTATATTGGGGCTGCCCGTATGGCATTCGTACATATTTCAAAAAAAGCCCTGAATGGATCTTTGTAAAAAGTTCAAAAATAAATTCAGTTATTCTTGAACGCGTAGTATTTAAGCACGCAACAAAGGACTATTACCTTATTGCGGATGCATATAATGGAAAAGAAATAAAACAATGTACCATAGATTTTTTATCTGGCTGTTCGGGCTTAAAGCAGGATACGATTCATGTAAAAAACAGAATCCTAGGAATTGGCGGTAATGCAGGCCTATTGTCGTATATCGGGCACGATGGCCTGATGGATTTCCGTATAGGTGAATCTTTTCATAAAAAAGATGATAAAGTCCGAAACTGCATTATATTAGCCTGTATCAGTAAAAGTTATTTTTCGCCGCATTTAAAAAATACCGGAGTTAATCCACTGGTATGGACAACCGGATTGATGTGCCCTGAAGCCTATACCCTGCATGATGCATTAACGGGTTACATTAATAACGAATCAAATGAAGCAATACGAACCCGGGCAGCGCAGGCATATTCAAAATATCAGAAATGCAGTGAAAAAGCCGCACGGGGATTATTGGTTACAGGATGGTAAATTCAGTATGTTAACAGTAGTAAACAATGACTTTTTTTGATTGATAAATTTTCTGCTTTTGAAAACTGTTTGTATTTTTAAACAATGCTTTTTTAATCTTTCAATTGTTTTTTTAACACTTTCAATCATGCTAACGATCAGAATTATTTTCCAGTTATTGTTTACGTTATTGTTTAAACGATCCAAACTTCCCGAAACGATTGATAAAATCGACATCTTACTCACACGTAAAGTTACAAATGAAGAACGTTTAAGAACTGTAGCCATACTGAACAGAATATTAGGCACACGCATCATACGCTGGATCATTGAATTCTTTCTCTGCAAAGCATCTAAAGGAGAATTCATAGAAATCAACAATGCCGATTTCATTAAACGCTATCAACGTTATATCCCAGAAACGGATGAGCGGATCAGCTGGACAAACTGGGCCAATACACAAAAATCACAGCCACTACATTTCTTAATACCTGGCAATGGTCCGCATATTGATGTTGTCATTAATTATAAAAAACTGGGGGATTATGATTTTGACGGGTTGAAAAATGTTCAAAAACTTATTAAAGATGCTGAAGCCAAAGGACTGCGGGTACGAAGTGTCGCATCGGGACATTCCCTCTCAGACATTGCGGTTACGGGAGACTTCATGGTCTGTACAAAAAAAATGACTAAACCTCAACGCAGAGCCAATCAGCCATACATCAAAGATGAATACCGGAACGGACATCATGCATACATACACAAAGATGGTGACGTTATCGAAGAGAAACGTTACCTATTCGAAACCGGTTCGGGCACGTTACTGGAAGACCTGAAACAGATATTGGAAAAAGAAGGTCTTGCCTTCCCTAATATGGGTGGTTCAGATGTTCAAGGTTTCATGGGAGCAGCATCAACATCAACACATGGATCGGGCATTGGTTTAAAACCTTTTCCAGACTTGATCAAATCCATGGTGTTGATCAGCAGCAATGGAAAAGCTTTTAGGCTGGAACCGGAAGATGGCATCACAGATCCCGCACTCTATGCTCAATCGGATGAATGTAAAGTGCATGGCATTGAACTTGTACAGGATGACGATCTGTTTTATTCAACCACCGTATCTATGGGTTGTTTTGGAATTATTTTTTCTGTGATTATTGAAGTCGTTGATTTTTATTATCTGAAAGAAGAGCGTACACCTAGCACCTGGGAAGTTGAACGGGAAAAACTGGTTACATTTGGCCTAAACCATATTCGTAAAAACAGACATTTTGAGTTGGCGGTAAACCCTTATCCGGTTAATGAAAAGGGGGAATTGGATAAAGTAAATGGTTCCCGATATTGCATTGTTACAACCAGGAACGTTATTTCTAAACCATCTTCAGATCAATCAAACTCACCGACAGAAAAACGGAACTTCCTTTCTTCACTGGCTTCCGGCTTATATTTTGTGGGTTCAATCTCAGTATTTATGTTTAACCGTAAACCTGGTAATATTCCTAAATCCATTTCCGGTTCATTAAAACGCATTGTTGATTGTGACAAAGAAGGCGGTGGTTATTCTGATAAATACTATAATGTATTGAATCAAGGTTTACTAGAAATGAAATTTTTCGGCTATGCCTCTGAAATAGCTTTTACGATGCAGGATAACACGTACATACACGCCATTGATAAAATACTGGAAGAATCTGTACGCATGGCGGAAGAACATGGCCAATACAACCCAAGCCCTATTGCTATACGATTCACTGATGATTCACACTCTTACCTTTCCATGATGCATAACATGGCTACCTGCAGCATTGAAGTTGTGAGTTTAAAAGGTTTTATTGGCGGAGAAGATTTTCAGCGGCGCATTGAAAGAGAGATGATTGCTTACAACGGCAGACCGCATTGGGGGCTGCATCTGGAAAGCTTATCATTCGATCGTATAGAAAAATTATATCCTAAATTTCCGGTATGGCTGGATGCATATAAAAAATTCAATGCTTCCAGAGTATTCAATAATCCTTTTACTGATCGCACAGGCATATCGGCTGTACTTGATAAACAGGAAGCGTTCCTGGAATAAATAATTAAAGATTAAAAGAAAGAGGCGTCAATTATGATCAACGCCTCTTTCTTTTGATTGGGGCAGATCAAAATTACTTCACGACCACAATCTTCTGTACACCTGCTTCACCATTCACGAACTGCACTTCAACAAAGTAAATTCCTTCAGTATAACTATTCAACTGAATACTATTATCCGTTGACTCCGTCAATACATTGCCAAGCTGGCTCATTACGCGTACTGATTTTATTTTTTCAGTACATTTAATTGTCACTTGATCAATGGCTGGATTTGGGTATAACACAAACATATCAGAATCAGAAGCTTTTGTAGCAGTAGTTATGCCGGAAATAAAATTACTTCCTGTATATAACTCATTTCCTGTAGCAGAAAGATTTGCTGTAAAATATAAATCAGTTCCATTAACAAACAATTCATCAGGCTGAGATGAACTGCCCCCGCTTATACCTTCAAGCATATCACAATCCAAACTAACACCATCATATCTGAATACCTCAGCACCAAATGCATTTACATTGGAAGCTCCCATGTATATATAATTTCCGTCACTAGCGATGCTATATGGATAAAGAGTAGTTGTTCCATGCTTTAAAGACAAACTTCCTGTACCTGCTACTGTACCATCAGTCTTACATAAATTCGTTGAATAAGACAGCTGATTAAAGGAAATAAAATACAATTCATTTTTAAACACTGTAAAGTTTTTAGGTTTTGTATAGGTATCCGAACCGTTCAAAGCCATTGTCCCTGCTACAGTTCCATCACTCACCCAAAGTACTTCATCATTATTCGCATTTGCTCCTGATTCAACACCTGCAAAATAAAACTTACCATTTAAACCTATAGCTTTTTTCAACCGGTCAAAATCGGTAAAAAAGACTATATTAAATTCCTTAATCTTTTGTGTACCGGCATTCGTTCCATCTGTCACCCAAAGATCATTACAACAATCCGTTCCAGGTCTTTTATAAAAGAAAAACACCTTGCTTCCCACCTGTGTCATTACTGTATTTTGAGAAACCTCCGACCCTGAATTAATCGTCGCTAAAGGCATCGTACCAGCAGCAGTGCCATCTGAAACATAAAGTTTTAAATCGTTATTATCGTCCGGATCCGGAGCCATAAAAATCAGGGATGTATTAGACAGTTTGCTGATGTCAGAGATCATATGAAAATAACCAAATTCGACAACCTGAGATACCGTAAGAGTAGTCAGCTCTATTTTCATTAAGGCATGATTCTGAGTACCGTCATATGTAAAATACAAACCGTTATCGATCAATTCCAAACCTTCAATAGGTTCAGCTGCAGAATAAACAGTGGAAGTACCAGCAAGTGTACCATCCGTAACAATAACTTTAAATGAAGAACCTGATTCAATGGCAACAAATGCAACCCTACCATCGGGAAGCGTTTTAAAATCATAAAAATTAGCGTAATCACTGGTAGTTGTTACAGAAGTCAATCCCTGACTTTTCCCGTCCATACCGACAGCTGCCAAAGTAGTCTTTCCTGTATATTGAGCTGTAACAATGGAATCATACTGAACGAGAACTTTCGTGCCTACGGAATATAAAATTCCAGAATTCCCTCCGGCAAACGAACTCGCATCTGATGCATCAAAGTCTTTAATTAATTCAAATTGGGCGTAAGATGATAATTGAATTAAAAAAGTAAAAAAAAGAAATGATAAAAAGCGTTTATTAATCATAGTTGTTTTTTTTCATAAATATAAATAAAAATCGACTATGATTAATCCAGATAAAATGCTTATTCCTACCGTTAAATAAAAAACTCCCTGAAAGTTATTCCAGGGAGTTTTTCTTGTTGTATATGAATGTACAGGTTAACCTAAATATGGTTTTAATGCTTTACTTCTGGAAGTATGTCTTAACCGACGAATTGCCTTTTCTTTGATCTGACGTACACGCTCTCTTGTAAGATTGAATTTCTCTCCAATCTCTTCAAGGGTCATAGAATGTTCGCCATTCAACCCAAAGTAAAGAGAGATAACATCCGCCTCACGTTGAGTCAACGTTGACAAGGCTCTTTGCACTTCTCTTCTTAATGAATCATTCATTAAGCTTGAATCCGGTGCTGATTCACTGCTGTTTTCAAGCACATCCAGTAAACTATTTTCTTCACCCTGAACAAAAGGTGCATCCATAGATACATGACGGCCTGAGATCTTTAATGTATCAACAACTTCAGCCGTTGAAACTTCCAGTACTTCCGCTAACTCATCAGGTGATGGCTCTCTTTCATACTTTTGTTCCAGTTCCGAAAATGTTTTTGAGATCTTGTTCAATGAACCTACTCTGTTCAACGGCAAACGTACAATACGAGATTGCTCCGCTAATGCCTGAAGGATAGATTGACGGATCCACCAAACTGCATAGGAAATGAATTTAAAACCACGGGTTTCATCAAATCGCTGAGCAGCTTTAATCAACCCTAAGTTACCTTCATTAATAAGATCTCCCAGAGAAAGACCCTGGTTTTGATATTGTTTTGCAACCGATACGACGAAACGCAGGTTGGCTTTTGTCAATTTTTCTAATGCTAACTGATCACCTTCGCGAATACGCTTCGCTAGATCTACTTCTTCATCAGGTGTAAGCAAATCCACTTTGCCTATTTCCTGTAAATACTTATCCAGAGATTGACTCTCTCTATTGGTAATCTGTTTACTGATCTTTAGCTGTCTCATCGGCTTTATTTAAACACACCTTCTATTAAACGAAAAACAGTGTCTGATAGTTTCTTTAAGGTTAAATACTCAGTTAATTATGAATTTGAAGTTGCCTGTTGTTCAGGTTTCGGGATCAATACCTTACGTGATAAACGGTATTTACCAGTTTTCTTGTCAATTTCAACCAATTTCACTTTTACTGTCTCGCCAACCTCAAGAACCCCTTCCATTGTATCCAAGCGTTCCCACTTGATTTCAGAGATGTGTAACAAACCATCTTTTCCTGGCAGGAATTCAATGAAGGCACCAAATGCTGTGATCGATTTCACTTTACCTTCATATACCTCACCTACTTCAGGTAATGTTACAATTCCTTTTATTTGTGATAAAGCGCTGTCAAGAGCTGTTTTATCCTTAGAGAAGATACTTACCCAGCCAGCATTGTCTTTTTCTTCAATGTTAACGGTTGCACCTGAAGTTTTCTGAATTTCCTGGATAATTTTACCGCCTGGCCCGATTACTGCACCGATTAATTCTTTCGGTATCTGGATCATGATCATACGCGGAGCATGTGGTTTCAGATCTTCACGTGGCTGAGCAATTGTTTTCTTCATCTCACCCAATATGTGCAATCTACCTCTGTTTGCTTGTTGTAAAGCTTGAGATAGGATATCATATGATAAGCCATCCACTTTAATATCCATTTGGCAGGCCGTAATACCTTTTTCAGTACCTGTCACTTTAAAGTCCATATCTCCTAAGTGATCTTCATCACCTAAGATATCAGACAATACTGCCCAACGACCGGTTTTTGTATCTGTAATCAACCCCATTGCAATACCAGATACAGGAGCTTTAATCTTAACCCCAGCATCCATCAATGCCAATGTACCTGCACAAACCGTTGCCATTGAAGAAGATCCGTTTGATTCAAGAATATCGGAAACGATACGAACCGTGTATGGATTTTCGATTTCAGGCGGCATAACTTTTTTAAGTGCACGGTAAGCAAGGTTACCATGACCAACTTCACGACGTCCCGGGCCTCTGTTTGGCTTCACCTCACCTGTAGAAAAACCAGGGAAATTGTAGTGAAGCATTAACTTATTATTGCCTGAGAACATAGCGCTATCAATCAGCTGCTCATCCAGTTTGGTGCCGAATGTTACAGTAGTCAATGATTGAGTTTCACCACGTGTGAAGATCGAAGAACCGTGCGCTGACGGCAGGTATCCAACTTCTGACCAGATTGGACGAATTTGTTCTAAACCTCTGCCATCCAAACGCTTACGTTCATCTAACACTAAATTACGAACCGCATCCTTTTCAACATCATGATAGTATTTAGCAATCAATGCTAAATCTTCTGTATGATCTTCAGGAAGAGATTCAATATATGCTTTCTTAATCGCTTTGAAGCTTTCGGCACGCTCATTTTTGTTCGCGTTACCAAGCTTAGCTACATCGTATACCTGCTGATAAAGTGTATCAGTGATTTTTTTCTTTAAGTCCCAATCGTTAACCTCGTGACTGTAAGCACGTTTTTCTGTTTTACCTGCAGCAGATTCTAGCTCCTTTAAAACAGTACACTGTTGACGGATTGCATCATGAGCAGCCTTAATTGCATTTAGCATTAGCTCTTCAGACACTTCACTCATTTCACCTTCTACCATGATAACGTTATCATAAGAAGCTGCAACGATCAGCTCAAGTTCTGCTTTTTCCATTTGAGCAGGTGTTGGGTTGATCAGGAATTTTCCATCCAATGAGATAACACGCACTTCTGAAACCGGACCGTTGAAAGGAATGTCAGAAACAGACATTGCCGCCTGTGCTGCTAAACATGCTAATGCATCCGGCATTACTTCCGCGTCTGCAGAAATTAACGTGATGGCAACCTGTGTATCTGCGTGAAAATCTTCAGGGAATAAAGGTCTCATTGCACGGTCAACCAAACGGGAGATTAATATTTCGTAATCAGATAACCTGCTTTCTCTTTTTAAGAAACCACCGGGAATTTTCCCGTTAGAAGCAAACTTTTCTTGATAATCAACTGATAATGGCATGAAATCAACACCTGGTTTTGCTTCTTTAGCAGCAACCACAGTAGCTAAGATCATTGCATTTCCTAATTTAACAACAGCTGAACCGTCTGCCTGTTTAGCAAGCTTTCCTGTTTCTATTTGTATTTCTCTGCCGTCTGGTAAAGTGATGCTTTTGTTTATGATTGTTAATCCAGGATATGACATATTTCTATGATTGTATTAAATCTAAAAAGAATTTTACGTATGTATGTAAACTAACAGAGGGAATTCGTTTTGAATCCCCTCTGTTAGAGTATATTTTTATAATCTAAGATTATTTTCTCAAGTTCAATTGAGCAATAATAGCTCTGTAACGAGAAATGTCGGTTTTCTGAAGATAGTTTAGCAATCTTCTTCTTTTACCAACCAATTTCATCAGACCTAATTGGGTTGAGTAGTCTTTTTTATTAACTTTCAGGTGCTCAGTTAAATGAGCTATGCGGTGAGAGAATAAAGCAATTTGAGACTCAGGTGATCCAGTATCAGTAGTACTCTTAGCTGTACCGTTTGTTTTGAAGATTTCTTTTTTGATTTCGCTTGTAAGATACATTGTAGCTGTATTTATTAACTAATTTTCTATTATACACTCTTATACAATGCAAATATAGTAACATTCCGTTTTTTAACCAAATAGCTGTGGGAAAAATTATTTCGTCTTCTGAAATACTTTTCGTACCCGATCCCAAAGTATAAGATAAAAATCGGTTTCCAGTAATCTGGAGTCATTTTTTGCCTGCCGCATAAAGAACAATCCAACCAGGAGTAGTATAGCATTTCCAAACCACATGGCAAAATCTGCCGGATAAACCCCTTCTTTTGTCCATTTTTCTCCCGTTATGCTGAATACATAATAAAAAATGAAAAATATGATGCAAATCAGAACAGGCACTCCCAAACCACCTTTTTTAATAATTGCACCTAGAGGGGCGCCGATCAGGAATAAAACAAAACAGGCAACCGCCTGGGTATATTTCTGGTATTTGGTCACTTCAAACTCATGAATTTCTTTCATCAGACGTTCATCCCGCTCAACCATATTACTTTGAATATAGGCTTTAACTGACCTTGCCTGATTAGCCGCACGAATAGCAATCTCTTTCGCGTTTTTACTCTTGAGCAGATTAGTCCTGGTCAGGGTATCATTTTTCACACGAATGTTTTTCGTCTTAGCCGTATCATTTTTATTCACCTGGGTATAATAATAAAATGGCTGCAGCATCCCTCCTGAATTCTGATTAACATTTTTGTATATCCCCTGAATAGAATCTATGTGATGTGTCAACTCATCGATCCGTTTCATTTGCCGGCTGCCTGTAAACAATTCTTCTTTGGTTCTGTTCAAATCAAAAGAAGAAAGATTGAAGATGATCTGGGTTTTATCAAATGCATTCCGAACAAATTCCTGGGGATTTAAAAAGCTTGCACCTCCGGCATCGCCTTTAAATTCGCTATAGCTATTCCCTTTAAAAAGCTCCAATGCCAGATACTGGTTATCATTAAACAGATACATAGCTCCGGAATCGGCAACAATTACATCCGTATTGCCACGTCCTTGTGTATGATCATAAATAATTACTCCTTTAATAGAGGTATCATTATCAAACTTCTGAACAATTTTAATACTATACCCCGGAATTCCGTTGTAAAAAACTCCCGGCTTTAAATCGAGAGAGGGCTTCTTCTGTCTCAGGTCATACAGTAAACTGAATGCTTTGAGGTTGGCTTTGGGAACAACATAGTTATTGAAATACAACAAACCCACCGTACATCCCAGCACCCAAATAGCAATAGGCACCATTACCCGCAGCAACGATATTCCCGATGACTTAATGGCAGTTAGTTCATTGAATTGCCCGAGGTTTCCGAAGGTCATTAAAGACGAAAGCAAGATAGCCAGTGGCAGCGCAATCGGCAGGATATTCATGCTGAAATACATCATCAATTCAGCATAATCCAGATAGCCCAAACCTTTCCCAACAAGTTCATCTATATATTTAAGAATGGTCTGCATCAAAAAAATAAACGTAACAACCACGACCGTTAAAAAAAACGGACCGAAAAAAGCCTTCAGTACTAATATATCTAATCGCTTAATAATTTTCATTGTTCTTAATTACATTGAAGCCAGCTTCTTTAAAGCTTTTGATTCATAAATCTGTACACCTGTTCCTAAACGCGCCTGTGCAATGTGCACCATTGCTTTAGCAACATCCGCAGATTCAATACCAAACTGCATGCCGGTTATCTTTTTCACAACACGTGAAACGGTTATTGCTACCCCTTCTGCCAGTCTTTTTTCAGAGCGGTTACCGATCAACAAACCAGGACGAAGAATTGAAATAGCAGGAATATCAATCAGCCCGGCTAATTTACGCTCCAAGTTACCTTTAACCTGGTTGTAAAAAAAATAAGAATCAGGATTTGCGCCCATCGAACTGATAACGATATAATTCTGAAGGCTTGAGCGAATCAATCTCTTGGCTAGCGCAAAAGGAATTTCCAGGTCTACTTCCTCAAATGCCGTTTTCGATCCTGCTTTTTTTATTGTTGTACCTAAACAACAAAATGCATCTGCAATATCAGGTAAAATAATATCATCGAGATTGGTAAAGTCTGTCTGAATGACTACAAGTTTAGGATGCGTAATTAATGCGCTACTTCTTTGTAAAGAAATAACTTTGGAGTATTGATTGCTGTTAAGAAGCAATTGCAATACTTCACCGCCAACCAATCCCGTAGAACCAACGATCAGAGCTATCTTTGACATTATTGCATAAGGATTTTTACGACTTTCAAGCGATCCGGATAATATACCTTAAAAATATACATTTTTTCTTTAATAATGTTTAAGAATGCTTCTTCGAGTTTTAAAACAGTCAGAAGCAATTGGCCATCCGCTGAATAGATTTCAATCTTCCAGTACCCGTCTTCTATAAGCGCTTCCTTTTCTTTGTTTTCAATATCCGTAGAGAAATGAGGCAAATGAAATGTCAATGGTGTATAATCACAGGTAATATCCGGCAATGAAAACCGCGTACTATTGCTCCTGTCCCACTTTGATATGTCTGAGATTTGATTCAGAAATAAACTCTTATCGATTGCTACTCCAGTACAATTCAACCGGCTATTTATAATCTTTGTTTGGGCAAGCGCAGTACTTCCATCGGTAAGGCCGGGCGGCAAGGCTGATGTGTTATTATCAACGGCTGCGACATCCCAGGCACCACTGCTGCTTACACTTAATCCATATATAAATATAGGGGCGGTAAAAGTTCCCTGGTAAAAGAATAATTGATCTCCATCTGTGGAAAGACCAAAGAAACCACTTACGCCTGCAGTTACAAAACCTGCATCATCGGGATATGTCACCGCCACTCCGGCTTTAATACCTCCCCGGGGTACAGTATACGTAATATCTCCCTCACCAACGCGAAAAGCTGCTGTAGCAGGATCATATCCGCAATCTGTGATATGCACTACCGTACCGGCAGCAACATCTTTCAAAAAAAGAAACGAGAATTGATCAGGATCTTTGAAATTGTATCCAATCACTGCAACATCACCTGGTTGAAGAACTGTTTGACCATAAACAAGAGTGTTACAAAAGCACATCAGAAAAATGATGTGAACGTATTTCAGTACATTCATAAAACAAATAAAAAGCCGGCGTGTGCCAGGCGAATAAAATTCCAGTTAAAAAATTCCGGACAAAAATATTCTAATAAAATTCACTTCAGCTTAACAAGTGTAAAAAAACACTGCGACTGAAAATTATTTATCATTTGTTATCAGTTGATTTATATTTCTGATACAACATTTCCTGCATAACCTTCTTTGTAGGCTTAAACAATTCCTGCAAGCCTTCTTTCATGAATCCTATGCCGTAGCCGAACAATTGTGTATACGCAGCTGCAACACTTAATAAACCTATTTTTACACTTTGATTTTTATAGGCCGCATCGATAAAGATTGCTGCCGAATAACAATACAAAAGAAAACATGCCAGTACACCTATCCTGAAATTCAATATACCTAAGAGAATAGCTGTAACTGCAAACAACACAAAACACATCGGGAAGAAATGTGTAAGTTTCAGTTCACCCGGAACAAAGCGATAGATATTGATACGTGCTCGGCCAAAGAAGTGTACCTGCCTGAAGAATTGTTTAAAATCTGTTCTACGCTTATGGTAAACATATGCATCTTCAATCAAGCCGACTTTAAATCCATAGCTCATAATGCGAATACTGAATTCTATATCTTCGCCCATGCGGGTAATGATATAGCCTTTAGTACGTTGCCAGACTGCTTTTGAAATGCCCATATTAAAACTTCTGGGATGAAAAACGCCAACACCTTTTTTATTACCTCGAATACCGCCGGTAGTAAATAAGGAAGTCATGGAATAACTGATAGCTTTCTGTATAGGTGTAAAAGATGCATCTGCCCGGTCTGGTCCGCCGAAAGCGTCAAGATAATCGGCATTTAATCTTTCCTCAACAGTTTTTAAATAATCCGGAGGAATGATACAGTCGCTATCAAAAACGATAAAATAATCACCTTTGGCGCGCTCGTAAGCAAAATTGCGGGATAAGCCTTGCCCGGTATTTTCTTTGTAATAATATTGAATGGATAATTTCTTCTGAAAATCTTTTACAATTTCTTCTGCAGAATCTTTGGAACCATCTTCGACAACAACTACTTCAAAATTCTTGTATGTCTGTTTCGTTAAACTTTCAAGTAGCTCCTGAATTTCTTCAGGCCTGTTATATACAGGTATTACAATTGAATAAAATCTCATGCACCAATTTCTTCTGAAACCAGATAATCATTTTTCTTGTCTGATTGCTGAATCATCATCTCGCCGATAAAGCCGGACAAAAATAATTGTACACCAATAATGATTGCCACGAGGGCTAAATAAAACCATGTATTATTTACCACATCTCTATATTGACCGTTCTTAGCAATATAAATATGATACAGTTTGTTTGCGATTAAGTACGCAGTGCTTCCCAATCCAATGATGAAAGACAAAATACCCATAGAACCAAAAAAATGCATCGGTCTTTTTTTGTATTTGCTTACAAAAGAGATAGACAGCAGATCCAGCGGCCCATAAACAAATCTCTCCAGACCGAATTTGGTAACCCCATATTTACGGGCTCTGTGCTCAACTACTTTTTCTCCAATTTTACTGTATCCATTCCATTTTGCAATAACAGGAATGTAACGGTGCATTTCACCATATACATCAATGGATTTAATCACCCGATGCTGATATGCTTTCAACCCGCAGTTAAAATCATTCAGCTTAATACCTGACATGGCACGCGCTGCTGCGTTATATAATTTAGTAGGAATCGTTTTACTGATCGGATCGTAACGTTTTTTCTTCCAGCCAGACACTAAATGATATTTTTCCTCTGTGATCATTTTGTATAAAGCAGGAACTTCATCCGGGCTATCTTGTAAATCTGCATCCATGGTAATGACCACTTCTCCTTTTGCAGCTTTAAACCCAACGTTCAAACCAGCAGATTTACCATAGTTTCTATTGAAACGGATCGCATGAATATTCGAATTCTGTGCTGCCAGTTTCTGGATTACTTCCCAGGAATTATCTGTACTGCCATCGTCTACAAAGATCAGTTCGTAACGATAGTTATTTTTCAGCATTACTTCTCTAAGCCATAACTCTAGCTCAGGTAATGATTCTTCCTCATTATAAAGAGGTATAACTACAGATATATCTTTAGCATATTTGCTCATTACTGTACCCTGGTTACTTGTTTGTTGTTGATCACTGCTACAGGTCTGCCTTTTAATTTTTTACCGATAAAGGGCGTATTAACAGATTTAGAACGCAAATCCTTTTCAGATAGTATCCATTCCTGCTCGGTTTCAAAAACAGTCAGATTTGCTTTAGCACCTTCTTTAACTGCAGGAACTTCAAGGCCCAAAATATTTCTTGGAGCAACTGTAATTTTTTCGATCAGCTTAGCCAGTTCAACTTTGGTGTTGTATGTATTGGCAACACTGAACATGGTTTCCAAGCCGATCATTCCAAAATCGGCCTGATCGAATTCCAGCTGTTTCGATTCTGTATCCTGCGGAATATGATCTGAAACGATCGCATCAATCGTTCCGTCGTTGATGTATTTCCAGAATGTATCAATATCACGTTTGGAACGCAATGGTGGATTCACTTTTAAATTTGAATCAAAAGAAGTCAGCAAGGTATCATCTAACGCCAGTTGATAGGATGCGATATCACAAGTTACTTTCAAACCTCTGCGTTTGGCATCTTTGATAAGCTCCAGCGATTTCGGACTTGATATATGGGCAAAGTGGATTTTACCACCTGTGTATTCCAGAATAGTGAGATCACGTTCCACAATGATCTGTTCAGATAATTTAGGAATACCTTTCAGGCCAAGCATCGTGCTTGTTTTGCCTTCGTTCATTTGTCCGCCCTGGCTCAGGTATTTATCCTCTGCATGGACGATCAATTGTGCATTGATCGGTTGCATGTATAATAAGGCGCGTAAAAGCAGATCGGAATGCCAGATGGGTTTTACGCCATCCGAAAAACCTACAGCTCCGGAAGCATTCATATCCAGAATTTCTGTCAGTTCTTCCCCTTTGTTATTTATGGTTAAAGAAGCGATCGGAAATACCTCAACCAGCTTCTCACGTGTTTTACTTTTAACATATTCAACAGATTCTTTGGTCTGCATGGGAGGCGTTGTATTCGGAAGTACTGCAATTGCCGTAAAACCACCCTGCATGGCAGCCTTACAAACCGAATGCAGGTCCTCTTTATATTCATGTCCGGGATCGCCTGTAGTAACACGCATATCCATCCAGCCAATTGAAACTTTCAAACCTTTCCCTTCAATAACTGTATCAGCAGAAAGTTCTTTTTCACTTATTTTTTTTATCACACCATCTTCGATCAGAATAGAACGGATTGCACCATTCAAATCAGAAGTTGTGTCAATTATTTCAGCAGAACGAATAACGATACTACCCATATATTTTTATTTCAAGAACCTTAATAATAAAATCTCCGTTAGCAGGAAAAGCAATGCTAAAATAATGCAATATTTCCACAGTGGCTTTCCTTCACGCAAGCTTTTTAATTCATCTGCAAAATCAAACTGATTTACAGCATCTAATAGTTTTACATTAACCTTCCCTTCTGCCCAGGTTTTCAATTCATCGCGGGTCAGTAAGGCACAATCCGATTCGCCTCTACCATAATTTATGGCCAATATGGCAAGTGTACTATCACCTTGTTTCACATCGTAAAAACCTGATGTTTTTATTTCATCCGGCAAATCCAGCACTATTTCTCCTTCGCGGCTATTCTGTACCGGAAGCCATCTTAATGAATCTTTCAGCACCTCTACCTGAGCGGTCTGTGCCGAAGATGATTTCAATACGACTGTTTCATCGCTTGTTCTGTAATATAATTGGTTTGAACTTGGCAATGCATTAAAGGCGATGGTGTACATGACTGGTACAAAAATGGAATGTCTCTGGAAAGAAGAAAGCTTATCCTGCAGAGTACCGCTAAAGACATAAATATTCCCCTTACCTGAAGAAACCTGTGTTAAAAAGGCTCCGCCTTGTTGATATTGTAGTAAAACCGTACCTGCCGATGTTGTTTCAAACAATGGAATACTGAACGGCATTTCAGCCAGATGCTTTGATTTATCTGTAAACACATCTTTAAAGAATGGCTGATCTGTATCAGGGAACTTTAAATACCAGGCCTGTTTACCTATAGAATCTTTTAATGCAGTAGGCTTCACTCCTATATTTAATTGTTTTAAAAACTCCTGCCAGGAAGCCCAGTCTTCATTGACCGGAGGAAATAAAGCAACATTGCCGCCTTTGGCCAATACCTGCTTTAAATTCTGAATGATTGCGTCGTTCGATCTGGAATAATCTTCCACCACAATCAAATCCGATTGATTCAATTTTGAATAATCCAGCGTGGCATATGAATACGCATTCAATACAAACAATTGCTCGTTACTATATACCTTAGATACATAGCTGCTGCCTGATTGCGACAAATTGGTAACATGAATCTCCTGGGCACTGTTCAGAGTGAAATAAAAGGCATTATCAAATACGATTGGTGAATCATCAAAACGAATACAACCTTTATAAGCGGAGTTTTTTTCAAGGGTAAAATCAAAATGCGTTATCGTTTCCTGTCCGCCTACAATTTCGGTTCCGGCAGTACTGATCTGCACATCGTTGATCAGTAACTTACAAACCGTTTCGCGTTTCCCTTTGCCGTAGCCTTTTACCCGAATAAATAGTTTATTAGGTTTACCTGCCTGGATGAAGGGTGTTTCCAGCCAGATTGAATCAATGGCTATATTCAGTACGTCTTCATTCTGCAAAGGAATCAGATGCCAGTTAATCTGTGAATCCGGTTTGGAAGTGATCAGATCCTTCCAGTAAGTTTTTTGAAAATCTGAAAACAGGAATACATCCTGTTGAGATTTTGAATCTTTGGAAGCCGATGAAAGAATGCGTTTGGAAACATCATAAGATGATCGGGACTGACCATTATAATCCAATTCAGTAAGTTGATCCAGATAGCCGTCACGGGTATGGTATTGCCAGTCGTTTCCGGAAAATTCGTTGGTAAGCAGACGGACAGAGGCGGAAGCGCTATAGGCATCGGGGATCTTCTGGGCAAGTCCGGAAGCTTTTTCCAGCAGCGATTGCTGATCTGATTCGTTTTGTAAGCTATAGGAATTATCAATATACACCTGGATAGCTGCGCCGGAAGCTTGTGGTTTGGATTGGGATGGGTCCAATATAGGCTGCGCAAAAGCCAAAACCAGAAACGTTATAAATAAGATCCGGGAAAGAAGGATAAGCCAATGTTTGAGTCTGCGGGCCGAAGATTGCTGCTGAATGATTTCTTTCAGGAAAGCGACATTCGTAAAAATCATTTTTTTAGGTCTTTGCAAATCGAACAAGTGCAAAGCTATAGGTACTGCAATTGCTAAAAGGCCAAATAAAAAGAATGGATTCAGAAAGGTCATATCAGGCAAATCTATAAAATTTATCAGAGTTTGTCTATTTAAAGAATCAAATACTAAAAATATTGAATATTTCAGGTTAAATATGTAGTTTCAGCCCGATTAAACAATTTAACTTAACGTGTTTTATGAATAAATACATGAAATATTCTATCGCTGCTCTTTCGGTTGCATCTTTATTTATTGGTGTTTCCGCTTTTACTGGAGCTAAAAACGAAAAAGAAGCAGATGGCCAGTATGTCGTTATTGATGTATATGAATTACCTGCTTATGAAGATAAAGGCTTGCACGTTCATTATGGCAATGGAAAAACAGAATTTCTTCCATATGCGAACGACATGAAAGATCATCATTTGGATGACAACGGAGATTTATTAGTAAAAACTTTAAATAGATTAGACAGCGAAGGCTACCAGGTAATCTCTACCTGTGCCGGTCTGGGAGATAAATCAGGTATGATCACAAAAGTTTTTCTGAGAAAGAAATAACATCTCATCTTACAGAATTCAAAATAAAAGTCCCGCCATTGAGCGGGACTTTTATTTTATACACCCTAGTATTTATAAGGGATTGAGAAGAAGATACCAGGTCCAGCCATTTAAAATCCTTCCGGTTTATACTCCTTTCTCCGGCTCAAACCCTGCTAAAGAAGGACTGTTCATGAAAATTATTTTTTAAAATTTCTTGCCAACAAATTTTAATATAAAACATTTTTTTTATTTTAGGGTATAAATTAACTTTAGTCAAAAGAGAATATTTTTATATCACTGACGTACCATGGCAAAAAAAGTAAAAAAAGCAGAGAAATCTTCTGTTAAGAAGACTCTAAAGAAAGCTGAAAAAGCTGTAAAAAAAGTAGCTGCAAAGGTTAAGAAAGCAGCGAAGAAAGTTGTAAAAAAAGCAGCACCTGCTAAAAAAGCGGCTCCTAAAAAAGCAGCTAAAAAAGTAGTTAAGAAAGCTGTTAAAAAGGCAGCTCCTGCTAAAAAAGCAGCGAAGAAAGCAGTAAAAAAAGTAGCTAAGAAAGCAGCTAAAGTAGCTAAAAAAGCAGCGCCTGCTAAGAAGGCAGCTGTAAAAAAAGCAGCTAAGAAAGCGGCTCCGGCGAAAAAAGCAGCACCTGCTAAAAAGGCAGCAGCAAAAAAAGCTACAGCGCCTAAAAAAGCAGTTGTTAAAAAGGCAGCTCCAAAACCTAAAAAAGTTGCTAAACCAGAACCAAAAGAGGAAGAAGTAGAAATCTTGTCGTACACAGCTCCCGCTGAGCCTAAAATAGATGACGATGATGCACCACAAGGTGACTTGTTCTCTCCAAATGATAACCCGATATTCTAAGAATAACTTAGTTATCTAACAATAAAAAAGTCCTGCTAATAGCGGGACTTTTTTATTGTTAGATAACTTCTGTGATCACTCAAAACAGCCAAAGATCTGATTAGGCTGAATATAAAAAGTCCGCCCCGACCTGATAGCTATCAGGTCGGGGCGGACTTTT
>NZ_JBQCDF010000058.1:0-3540 GCF_051961495.1 Cytophaga sp.
GGGTCAGTTACTGTAAGGGCACGCATGCCCATTGCTTCGGCAATCTTTGTAAAATCCGGATTCACCATATCCGTTTGCCAATCAGGTAAACCAGCAACTTCCATCTCAAGTTTCACCATCCCCAAACTATGGTTGTTAAAAATAATCAGTTTAACCGGCAATTTATATTGTACAATGGTCATGATGTCGCCCAGCATCATAGAGATGCCACCATCACCGCACAAGGCAATCACTTGTCTGTCCGGACAAGCCAACGCAGCGCCGATAGCCTGCGGCATGGCATTAGCCATAGAGCCGTGATTAAACGATCCTAATAATGTACGCTTCCCGGTTGCTTTTAAATAGCGGGCTGCCCATACACAAGTCATACCTGTATCAACCGTATAAATGGCATCTGCATCAGAGAGTATATCAATACGTGATGCTACATATTCCGGGTGAATAGAATTTACATTACCCGGATCATTAACATAATTTTGTAAATGTTCTTTTACTTCAGCATAGCCTTCCAATTGTTTTTTCAGGAAAAAATCTTTAGGCTGCTGAACAAGTAAAGGGATTAATGCGGCAAGTGTATCTTTGATATTACCACAGAGCCCCATATCCAGCTTGGCTCTTCTGCCAAGTCTTTCAGGGGCTGTATCGATCTGAATGATTTTATTTTTCACCGGCATGAAATCCGGATAAGGAAAATCTGTCCCCAACAAAAGAATCAGATCCGATTCATGCATGCTCTGGAAAGCTGCAGGCAAGCCCAGCAGGCCAGTCATGCCTATCTCATTGGGATTGTTATGCTGAATCCCCATTTTCCCTTTAAAGGAATAACCAACAGGTGCATTCAGGATCTTTGATAATTCAACCACTTCATCGTGTGCTTCAGCTGCGCCAACACCGCAGAAAATAGTGATCCTTTCGTGTGCCTGTAACATCTCTGCGAGCGATTGTAATTCATATGCATCAGGTTTTATTACCGGATTGGCACGATACACCTGCATGGCAGTTGTACTTTCAACTGCAGGCTTGTCTGTAAGGTCGCCGGGTAAACCAACTACTGCTACACCTTTTTTATGAATCGCATGCTGAATTGCGGACTGGAACATTCTTGGAAACTGCTGGGGAGTAACAGCAACCTGATTGTAGCAGCTGCAATCAGCAAATAATTTTATGGTATTGGTTTCCTGAAAAGAATCGGTACCGAATTCTGTTGAATGACAGGTTGAAGCAATGGCAATTACAGAAGCGCTTGATTTATGCGCATCATATAATCCATTCAATAGATGCACATGACCCGGACCACTGCTGCCTGCACAGCATGCAATACCGTTTAACTGCGCTTCCGCCCCGGCTGCAAAGGCACCGGTCTCTTCATTACGTACATGTATCCACTCTATCTCCCCGTTTCTGCGAATAGCATCATTGACGAAATTCAGACTGTCGCCTGTTACGGCATAAATTCTTTTGATACCTGCCTGCACTAACATGGTTACAAGCTGATCCGAAACTGTTTTTGAAAACATAGCTGTTAGATTATTATTTAAATATTTACAAAAGCGTAGAGCCGTCTGAAAGGGGCGCAGTAAGCTTTACATAAGATACAGATTTTACTTCTAAGTTGTCTGAAAATTCATACAACCTTGGCGCTCCTGTAGCCAGGTCAACATGTGCAATGTCTTCCGGTGAAATATGTTCCAGGTACATCATCAAAGCACGAAGGCTATTGCCATGTGCTACAATCAGTATATTTTTCCCTGCACGTAATTTTGGTTCTATTTCCTGCTGGTAATATGGAACAACCCGTTGATAGGTATTTTCCAGACTCTCCCCGCCCGGCGGTACTTCAGTAAAGCTCCGGCGCCATAACATCAGCTGTTGTGCTCCGTACTTATTACCGACTTCTGCTTTATCCAATCCCTGCAGGTTTCCGTAATTGCGTTCATTCAATGCCTGGTTTTCTATGACCGGAATTGATACCTGCATCTCTTCAAGAATGATTGACAATGTGTGAATAGCCCGTTTCAGCACAGATGTATATGCAAAGTCAAAATGATACGGCCGCAAAACAATACCGGCATGTTGAGCTTCGTGTTCACCGGTGACAGTTAATTCAACATCCGACCAACCCGTAAACAGGTTCTTAAGATTCCATTCAGATTGTCCATGCCGGACGATAACAAGAATAGACATAGGAAATATAAAGATTATGTTAAACAAACATTCTATTTACTATAATATAAAAAGACCCTCGCGTAAATAAAAGTCTGAGAAGAAAATGTTGTTTAATTAATTATTATTAATTCGTTTTCAACTTATGTTTTTAACATGTTTTTCATAAATTAAAGTTGATTACTGATTACTTTAAACATTTCTTTTCAACTTATTAAACCAGTTACACATGATACGTAAAGCAAGCGCCGTATGGCAAGGATCAGGCCTTGAAGGCAAGGGTACATTAACTTCACCGAGTACCGTATTAAAAGAAACACCTTATTCATTTAAAACGCGTTTTGAAAATGAAGATGGAAAAGCAGGCACCAATCCGGAAGAATTGATTGCAGCAGCACATGCAGGCTGCTTCAGTATGGCATTGAGCTTCCAGCTTACGCAGGCCAATTTCGTTCCGACGAAATTATCGACAGAAGCAAGCATTACCATGGTACAGGAAAACGGTGGATTCAAATTCAAATCCATACACCTGTATTTAGAGGGGCAGGTACCGAATATAAGCGAACAGCAGTTTAAAGAACTTGCAGACGTTGCAAAGAAAAATTGTCCGGTGAGCCAGGCTTTATCTGCAGTTGAAATAACACTTTCAGCAAACCTGTTAAAATAACAATAAGTAAACTACAGACCTTAGTACTAAGGCCTGTAGTTTACTTACCTATACTTTTTATAATTTCCATTAAGACGTGTTCCTACCATTTTTTGTACATACAAAAAACGTAAAATCGAATCACACTCCTTATCATTGGTTGATTGTTTGGCATAATAAATCTTTCCACCCTGATAATAACAAAGCGTATACCAGTATCCTTCCTTTAATTCCTCAAACATATTTCGCTCAGTATTGAAATCAAATTCCTGGGCTGTCACATACAATACATCTGCATAATCAATATTTGTTTCGTATTTATATATGGAAGGAAGTATCTTCTTTACAATCCGCTTGGTCAATGATTGATGTATTTTCACATAATCATCATGCAAGGTAAAGCTGTCTTTAAATAAATAAGTAAATATTAAATAGAATGCTCCTACCAGAAAAACTGCTCCTGCTACAGGTAGCAGTACAGCCATGAATACTGAAAAAACAATTACGATTGCATATAAGAACACTTCTCCAAAATAATTTAAAAAAGGAATGTAACTTCCGAATATCTGCTTTGACTTTGCAGGAGCATACCGTTTTGCTTTAACCATGCTGCGGGTTTCCTGATTGAAGGCACGACTTAAGATTGTAAACAATTCCGGCTCCTGTCTGGCAAAAACCTCAGGGCTTCGAAATAATATTCTGTTGCTACCGCAAAGAATTCTGAAAAATTT
>NZ_JBQCDF010000059.1:0-9604 GCF_051961495.1 Cytophaga sp.
TGCAGACCTCTGCCTAGCCACTCGGCCACGAAACCCTGATTTAGGTTTGCAAAGTTATAAAATTAGCGCAAACAATAAAGCTAAAAAGTAAAAGTTTTTGCGATTCTTTCAGACCGCTATATCTACTATGAAATAATCAATTGATACTAAGCAGCTAAATCAAATAAAAAAGTCCCCCGAAGTTATCAGGGGACTTTTCATTATCTACAGAGAAGAAAGAATTACTTCTTTCCGTCCATTGAATCTTTCAGATTAGAAAGTGCTTCGATATCACCTAATGTTGATTTCTCAACATCTTTTGCTTTTGCCGGAGCAGCAGCTTTAGCAGCTTTAGCAGCAGCAGGTTTCTTTTTCTTAGCATCAGGAGCAGCAGCATCTTCAGCTACTTCAGAGAACGTTTTTGTGTGAGATAACACAATACGCTTGTCATCTTTAGAGAACTCCAATACTTTGAAATCTAACGCTTCACCTTGTTCTGCATTTGAACCGTCAGCTTTTACAAGGTGTTTGTTCATAGCGAAACCTTCGATACCGTATGGCAATTCAAGAACTGCACCTTTATCATTTTTAGAGATAAGTGTTGCTGTGTGAACTGAACCCGGAGTGAAGATTGTTTCGAAAGTATTCCAAGGGTTTTCTTCTAATTGTTTGTGACCTAAAGCAAGTCTTCTGTTTTCAACATCCAACTCCAATACGATTACATCCAATTTATCACCAACCTTAACGAATTCAGATGGGTGTTTGATTTTCTTAGTCCATGAAAGATCAGATACGTGTACAAGACCGTCGATACCTTCTTCTAATTCGATGAATAAACCGAAGTTTGTTAAGTTACGAACAAGACCAGTGTGTTTAGTACCTACAGCGTATTTAGAGATAGCATCAGCTTTAGTCCAAGGATCTTCAGTCAATTGCTTAATACCTAAAGACATTTTACGCTCATCGCGGTCTAATGTCAATACTACTGTTTCTAACTCATCACCAACTTTGATGAAGTCTTGTGGGTTACGTAAGTGCTGAGACCAGCTCATTTCAGATACGTGGATCAAACCTTCAACACCTGGGTGTAATTCAAGGAATGCGCCGTAATCTGCTACGTTAACGATTTTACCTTTGATTTTAGAACCAACAGTAACATCAGCCGGAAGCGCATCCCAAGGGTGAGAAGTAAGCTGTTTCATACCAAGAGAGATACGTTTTTTCTCTTCGTCGAAATCCAACACTACGACCTGTACTTTTTGGTCTAAGCTTAATACTTCCTGCGGATGGCTTATGCGGCCCCAAGAGATATCTGTAATGTGAAGTAAACCATCTACACCACCTAAATCGATGAACACACCGAAGTTTGTCATGTTTTTGATCACACCTTCCAATACCTGACCTTTTTCAAGGTTGTTCAGGATTACAGCTTTTTGTTTTTCGATATCTTTTTCGATCAGCACTTTGTGTGATACGACAACGTTATCGTTTGTATAGTTGATTTTAACAACCTTAACTTCCATCTTCTTACCAACGAAGATATCGAAGTCACGGATTGGCTTAACATCAATCTGAGAACCTGGTAAGAAAGCTTCAACGCCGAATAGATCAACGATCAAACCACCTTTAGTTCTTCTCTTAACAAGAGCCTCAATGATAACATCGCTATCAAGGGCGCCCTGAATGTTTTCCCAAGCCTTAACAATACGCGCCTTACGACGTGACAATACTAACTGGCCTGAAGAGTTTTCCTGATCTTCAACAAATACATCATATACTTCACCAACTTTAACACCGCCTTCAACATCGCGGAATTCAGAAAGTGGAATAAGACCATCTGATTTAAAACCAATGTTAATGATCACATCACGTTCAGTAACACCAACAACGGTACCACTCAACACTTGTTTCTCAGTAACTTCGCTTAATGTACCTTCATACAAAGAAGCAATTTTTTCTTTCTCAGCAGCAGTGTAACCGCCACCGAAACCTTTGTCACCAACTAAGTCCCAGTTGAAATCTTCTGGTTTTGGAGTAAGCATAATATTCACCCTGTTATACATCAGCCTACGGGCAAGAGACTGAAATTTGTTTGTTACATCCGTTTAACCAAAAACGGACTGCAAATGTACGATTTTATCAGTTTTAGTCAAAGCATTCTGGATGAATGTTTTAAGTTTTAAGTTCTAAATTCTAAGAAAAAGGCGGATTTGGACAAGTTTTCAGGCTAAAAGCAGATTGTAAATCCTTGTGATATAGTTTCGGGATTACAAATCAGGAAAGGCTAGTATGGCTTCTGTCCGCTGCATCGAATGCATTCGGAAGGCTGGCTTAACGCGATCTGCATATCCCATAACTAAAGTCATGGGATATGTATTCATAATTCATAATTTATATTTCATAATTACTTACACGCCCGGCCGCTTAATAAACGCCAGTCTGTGTGTATAAATACGCTTATCTGCGTGAATGATTCCCTGCTCATCAATCAAATCCAGGCGAACCTGTCCGGATGCGTGGATGATCTTATTCCCGTTCAGCATAATGCCTACATGGGTAATTTTATCAAATTCATTTTTAAAGAATGCCAGGTCGCCCTGCTGATAATGCTCATACGGCACTGTAATTCCAATTTCGGCCTGCTGATAGGCATCCCGCGGTAATGGAATGGAATACATGCGGAAGATCTGCTGCACAAATCCGGAACAGTCAATACCAAAATGGCAGCGGCCGCCCCACAAATACGGTGCACCTAAATACAGCAACGCTGTCTGTTCGATTTTCTTTGCATTGAACGGTTCTGCATAGCCCACATCTCCTTCCAGAATATAGGGTTCGTCTCCTACACTGATGATTCCGTTTTTATACAAAGGCAATGTAGAGCCCATCATTAAAGGGAAAAAGCGTGTTTCACTTTTGGCAAGTGCGTACAGCGACTTGCAGAATACCGGCGGCGTCTGGCTCAATTTATGAATGTAGTCTTCATCCACAGGCAGATATTGCTTGGCATCGATCCAGCCTTTGTAACCATCAAAATCATTCTGGATATATTTCCATTTACCATCTTCAGACTGATTGATGATTTCAAAAAAATCACCGAACAGCAACTGAGAGCTCATCTCATGACGATCGCCGGCTTCAACCCGCATGGGCACTACACTTAAATGACAGATTCCGTATTGTTTCAATGTTTTATATGTTAAAAAGTACAGAGTACAGAGTACTAAGTACGGAGTAATTAACTTTTTTAATACTATGTACTATGTACTTAGTATTTAATACGCTGCATCTCGCGCTCATTATCTCTGCTCTTGATCGACTCACGCTTATCATACAGCTTCTTCCCTTTGGCCAATGCAATTTCAATTTTTGCATATCCTCTTTCGTTGGTAAACAAACGCAGGGCAATAATCGTTAGGCCTTTTTCTTTTGAATACGCGAAGAGTTTTTTCAGTTCTGCTTTTTTAAGCAGCAGCTTGCGTGCACTCAAGGGATCATGGTTGTAAAAGGAACCTTTGTCATAGGAAGAAATATTCATATTCTTGATCCAGAGTTCTTCCTTATCAAACAGGCAATAAGCTTCCGTGATCGAAGCTTTGCTCATGCGAATAGCCTTGATTTCAGTTCCTCTCAATACAATTCCGGCTTCATATTTTTCCAGGAACTCGTATTCAAAAGATGCCTTCTTATTTTTTATGTTGACGTTTTTAACGATTTCTTTCGTACTCATTTTTATAAACCTCCTCCTATGCGCAATCTTGGTTCCGGAGAAAGATCCCAGGAAGCGAAATCCTTGTTCAGATATTGATAATAGCCCGCCATAGCAATCATACCAGCATTATCAGTGCAATATTGAAAGGCAGGAATATACACATCCCAACCTTCTTCATCGCGTTTTTGTTCCATCGCTTTTCTCAAGCCTGAATTCGCCGAAACGCCGCCTGCTATTGCTACCCGGTTAATACCGGTATCAGCAACCAGTCGCTTTAATTTCCGCATCAGTACATCAATCAGTGTATGTTGTACACTGGCACAAATATCTGGTAAATTTTTCTGTATAAAATCAGGATCTACGTCCGTATTCTTTTTCAGGAAATACATAAAAGCCGTTTTTATACCACTGAAGGAATAATTATAGGCAGGCATATCAACCGTTGGGAAAGGAAACGCCTGCGGATTCCCCTGTTTAGCATAGGAATCAATCAGCGGTCCGCCCGGATATGGCAGTCCCATTAACTTAGCCGTTTTATCAAATGCTTCACCCACGGCATCGTCCTGTGTTTCGCCTACAACCTCCATTTCCAGATGGCTTCTGACAATTACCAATTGTGTATGACCGCCGCTCACCGTTAAGCAAATAAACGGGAAACCAGGCTTGGGATCATCAATGAAATGAGCCAGAATATGGGCTTTCATGTGATTTACCTTGATGACCGGAATGTTCAATGCAGAGGCGAATGTTTTGGAAAAAGATACCCCAACCAATAAGGCACCTAATAATCCAGGGCCGGATGTGCAAGCCACTGCATTCAGATCTGTTTTTTGTATATTTGCTTCAAGGAGTGCTTGTGATACAACCGGAATGATGTGCTGCTGATGTGCCCGTGAGGCTAATTCAGGCACAATTCCCCCATATTTCTCGTGAATTTGCTGAGAAGCGACTATATTACATAGTATATTCCCATCCTGAATGACAGCTGCTGCTGTTTCATCACAGGAAGATTCGATGGCTAATAGTGTAACTGACATAGATTGATCACTCAAGTAAAGAATTTTAGCAGAATTTTCATAAGAAGGTTTTTAAAAACTGTCTCTTATACTGCGTTAATTTTACTCATACTACTCACTATCATAGTAATAGGTTTCAGAACTATTTATGTACAGGAGAAGGTTGGAGAGCTTGTGAGCAAAGAATTGTCTGAGTATTTAAAGTATACTGTAAAAATCGAACGCGTGCAGATCGATTGGTTCGATCACTTTACGGTCTCCGGTATCTCGCTCTATGACTATAAAGGCAGCCGCATGATCCATCTCGGCGAAGCATTGGTTGATTATAAATTTTTCACCCTTGAACGGAAATTTACCTTCCGTATCGAAGATATTGTTCTCAAAGACGGCGAAGTACACCTGATCAAATACAAGGGCACCGATATTCTGAACATAAACGAATTCATTGATGCAGCTGCAAAGCTGGGAAATGCACAGGATACCACTGCTGCCAAAGAAGCTTTTAAACTCGATGATATAAAACTTGTCAATATGCGCTTTGCATACGATGACATGCGCAAAGACAATATCTCCGGTTTTGATCACAACCATTTTTCATTCGACAGCATTTACGGGATCACAGAAAACCTATATGCTTTTGCTGATACTTTCCGGATTGATATCAAAGACCTCACTACCATTGAGGGCCACACACGCCTTCGTGTACATAAGCTCACAGGTATATATACACTCTGCGGACATTACATGGATCTTGAAAACATGTATGCCCATATTGGTAATACAGTCCTTCAGGATTACATGAAAATCAGTTATGGTACCATTACGGATTTAGCAGACTTCAATACGGAAGCATACATCAATGCAAACCTCGACAGTTCTTTTGTTGACCTGAAAGACATTCGCTTTTTTGCTCCTGAACTGGTCAGGTATCCTTACCGCTTTGCCATCAGCTGTAAAGCAGCCGGTAAGGTGAGTAAATTCAACATCAGTAAACTTTCATTGTATACAGGGCAGAGTCATGTGAAAGGTTCCGTTCACATGGATGGGCTTCCGAATTTCTTCAAAACATATATTGATGCGAATCTAACGGATGTTTACATCAGCCAGAAAGACCTTGCTCCTTTCTTTGATACAGAAATTGCCCGTACCATAAGAGACTTCGGTCATTTCAAAGGATCTGTTGAATTCAACGGATTACCCAAAAGCTTTATAGCGAATGCTGCGCTAAACACTGCGATCGGTTACTTTAAAACAGATATGACTTTCCGTCTGGAAAAAAAATTAAGTGAAAGTTATTATTCAGGAAAGCTTATTACAAATAATCTGAACCTGGGAAAAATTATCCGCAACGATCAGTTCGGTAATATCAATATGAACGGCAGTGTTGAAGGCACTGGTTTTGATATAGATGATCTTAAGCTGAAAATGCTTGCCACCATCCATTCCATTGAATTCAACAAATACAAGTACAAGAACATTCATACCGATGCCATCATCCAAAAATCCCTCTTCAATGGACACGCTGATATTATAGATTCCAACCTGGTCATGAATATTGATGGCATGCTTGACTACCGCATGCCTGAAAAAATTCTGCAGGTAACCATAGGGTGCGAAAAAGCACAATTGAAAAAATTAAACCTGAATTATTTCAATAAAGATCTGCTAGTTAAAACAAAAGTATTCATCGACTTTAAAGGTACGGAGATTGATGATGCAGTTGGCAAAGGCTACCTGGCAGATACGTATCTACTATATAATGGCAACAAAGAGATCTTTGTTGATACACTGGAATTGATTTCTGCGATTAATACCGATACTTCGCGCACACTTGAAATCAACTCAAGTATCATCAGTGCTTCTGTAAACGGGCATTTCAAACCTACTGTCATGCTGCATGACTTCACAGAATTTGTTACCGAAGTAAGCAATAGTGTGCTTGACGATAGTCTGGAGGTGCTTCAGTATTACAAAGACAAAATCGCTCACCAGGAAGTACCATACAATATTTCCTATGATATCAAATTACATGATATCAACGCATTTTTAAATATTTATACACCTGGCTTATACATCTCAGGAGAATCATCAATCAAAGGCCGGTTCAATTCAGGCAGAACCAAGATCCTGCGCTCGCGCGCATACATCGATACCTTGTATTACAAAGGATACGAATTCAGAAAAAACAAAATCGTTCTCTTTTGTTCACAAAAAAGTGATAGCTCTGCCGTGCTGGGTAACATCACAATCAATTCAGAAGAACAAATCAACCCGGATCTGCTGGAGACCGAAAATCTTGTTTTTGAATCTGTCTTATCCGGGGAACAGGCAACCGTTTACTTTGGCGCCAAACAAAAGAAAACAGATAACAGTACCCGCATCAACGGAACCATTGATTTATACGAACCTTATAATATCCTTACGTTCGACAATTCAATTTTAAGTTTAGGAAAGAAAGTATGGACGTTTGAAGATGACCGGAAAATCTATTTTAACAGTTCCAGCATAAAGTTTGACAGCATAAGTTTATACAACACCCAGCAGCGCATTACACTGGTTGGGGAATCCGGCAGCGATGGCCCGAGCGGCAGTGTACTGATGAACAACATTGCCATCCAGGATTTTTCTCACCTCTTTAGCTCTGTTAAACTTGCCGGTATTGTAAATGGCAATATACACCTGGGAGAATTGAATCTCGACAGTAAATTAACGATTGATGATTTCCATGTCGATACGCTTTTCATTGGCGATGTGGATGGTAAAGCCGTTTGGAATGCCGCCAACAAGCAGATGAACCTGAATGTTGATGTACTCAGGAATAATAACAATACCTTCAACCTAACCGGCTATTATGTTCCTGAAAGTGATGCCCGGAGCGAAGAAATAAATCTGGTTGCTCAATTTAAAGAATCCGATATATCTCCGCTGAATGCCATTGCTGAAGGCATTTTTACCAATATTTCAGGGAAAGCCACAGGATATTTAACCATCAAAGGAAGCTTAACCGAACCTGTTGTAAAAGGCGAAATAGATGTTGCCCATGGTACATTTAAAATTCCGTTTTTAGGTACTACTTATCATTTCTCTGATAAAATTGAATTAAAAGATGACAGGATCTCGTTTGATAACGTACAGCTGCATGATGTGAATGAGCGTGTGTGCCACATCACAGGAGGCTTGAACCACAGTCATTTTAAAGACTTTGTACTGGATTTCAAAGGTACTGTTCCATTGCAGCACGGCAATGGCTTCCAGGCATTGAACCTGAAAGAAAATGAAGGTGATATGTTCTATGGGGAAGCCTACGTAACCGGCAACTGGGAGATCCTCGGCGCACTGAATAAAATCAAGATCAAGGCCAACGCCCTGTCGCAACAGAACACGCAGATCTTCATTCCACTCAATACCTATACTGGTGTTGAACACGAAAGCTATATACGTTTTGTAGATCCCAATCGTAAATCGGCCAACATCGATCAAAAGAAAAAGCTTGATTTATCCGGTATTGAAATGGAATTCAACTTCGCTGTCACTCCGGATGCTTATACAGAAATCATTTTCGACAAAAAAGCCGGTGATATTATTCGCGGTAATGGCACAGGCAATATGCGTATGACCATTGATACACGTGGTGATTTCAATATGTTCGGAAGTTATGAAATCACCAAAGGGAAATATAATTTCACACTTGCAGGGATCATCAACAAAGAATTTACGATTGACCCGGGCAGTACGATCCGCTGGATGGGCGATCCTTATGAAGCTGAATTGAATATCAATACCCGTTACCGGATTTTTACTTCGCTGAAACCTATATTAACCGGCGCACCAGAAGACCTTACAGAATCTCCGGATGCGCAACGCAAATATCCGGTGAATGTATTGATGGGCCTGAAAGGAAATTTAAAATCACCGGAAGTAAATCTTGGAATTAATATTGAAAACAAATATCCCGGACAATTTGCCGGATATGTAACCAATTTTGAAACGTATGTTGCGTCAAACCCATCTGAAATGAACAAGCAGGCATTCAGTGTCATTGTCCTGCGTAAACTCTCTCCCATCGGAAACGGCTTATCAGACGCCAACAGCACCTATGCCAATTTAAGTGAACTGTTGTCTAACCAGCTCAGCAGCTTTGTATCCCAGATTGATGAAAACCTGGAGATCAACGTAGACTTAACCACGCTTGATAAAAACGGCCTTAATACCTTTAACATGCGCTTTGCCTATACTGCGCTGGATGGCAGGTTACGGATCTCGCACCAAAGCGGTAACTACTCCAATACAGCAACTACAGCCACCAATATTGTAGGTGAGTGGACTGTTGAATATGTACTGACCCCAAGCGGAAATTTAAAGGCAAAAGTATACAATAAGATCAACCAGAATGCACTCATTACGTCAACAACGACAACCACTACCATGGCTGCCGGTATGAGTTTGCAACATGTACAGGGCTTTGATAAAATCGGAGAGATTTTTAAGAACAAAAACAAAGAGCAGAAGGAAAAGAAACGTAAAGCTCCGAAACAAATGTGGAGCCCATACAAGGAGGAAGATGATGAATAACAAATCCACCCTTGAAAACGTGGTTCTGTTTTGGTTCAGAAGAGATTTACGTTTGGAAGATAACCACGGACTTTATAAAGCACTAACCAGCGGTTATCCGGTTGTACCTGTCTTTATCTTCGACCGCGAAATTCTGGATCAACTGGAAGACCCGGCGGATGCACGTGTGGAGTTCATCCATAAGACACTAACCGAACTTAAATCTGCATTACAATCATTCAACAGCGACATCCGTATTCTGCACGGCACACCGCTGCAGGCTTTTGCCATCCTGCTAAAAGAATATCGGGTGCAGGCGATCTATACGAACACCGACTATGAGCCT
>NZ_JBQCDF010000060.1:0-3036 GCF_051961495.1 Cytophaga sp.
AGCTGATATTGCCGATCTCTCTGTATAAAGATCCCTGAATAGAATAAGCAATATCATCCTTTGGATTTAACTGTATCGCTTTTTCAACATCTGCTTTAATGCTTGTACATAATTTAACACGCGCCGTACTTCCTTCATACATAGCCACGTTCCCCAATGCCGCTGCTCGCCAGGTATAACCATTACTATTCTGTGGTTCAATGGAGATACATTGATTAGCTGCTTTTTCCGCGGCTCTGAAATAAATTTCTTTTTCGTTCTTGAGTGCGATATCTCCGTAACAAATATTTGCCTTGGCAATTTTCCATTGCGCCTCTGCCTTGGAGGAATCAAGCTTATACCAGGCAATAGCATCCCGGTAACGCATCAATCCAAAGTATCTATCTCCATTGGCAATATTATCATTGGCATGTTCTACATTTCCGGCAAAAGAACCGAAAAGCATGTAGAGTATACCAGCAAACCAATATCGAAAAGAGTTACACATGCTTTTAGCAATTTAAAACGGTAGCCTATTTATTGGTGTAGACATTCGTTGTTTCGTCCGAATAAGCCGGTTTCTTGTTTTTTGTAAAATCGTATTGTTTATCAACAATGTAATAGTCGAAACCAGTTAACGTATCGACGTCTACATTCACCTGAGGGAAATTAAATTCCGCTTTCGTCATCTTATAACCATGTATCTCATTCTCAAATAAAAAATTCGTTTCAAATAAAACCGTTGAAAAAAAATAACTGTTATTTCCTACAATCCTTTTATTGATCTCATGGTAAGTAATATTAAAGGTTTCGTATTTTTTAATATTGAAATAAAAATTCAGGAATAACAATGCCTGAACAAACACTACTACTGCCAACAAATACCCGGCAGATATTTTTGCTATTGCATCTTTAAAAGGAATACAGATCAAAAACATCAGTACTATGGCGTAATAATTAAATGTTCTGGGAAAAGGAATTACAGAATGAATAATGAGCAATACAAATGGCGAAACAATAAAAATAATAAACATGCCCAATTCAAATTTCATTTTTGACTTAACAAGCATGTAAAATGAAATCGCCAGCAATAAGATCACAACCATGAAGTGAACACCCGTTATTTCCGTCAGTGTCCCGCTAAAAAATAACGGAAGTTTTTCAATCACTTCTTTCCTGCTGATGGGCAGCACGAATGTATTGCTTGTTAAAGCACCCACGCCATTCACAATGATAATTGGAGTATATAAAATAACAACCAAAACCACTATACCAAGATTATATATAATCTGTTTTTTAAGTTGAAAATTATTATTGAATAAAATCAATGCATTAAGTACTACAAAAGCATACAAATAAGAAGGCATGGTAAAGAAACCGAGTATACTACTAATACCAAATAAGATCCAATCTCTGTTATTATTTCCGTTAAAAATAATATTGTACGACGCCAGCAAACCAATAACAAAGAACAGCGCCACGAGACCATATCCGCGCGACATGTAGCTGTAATATACAGACATGAACAACATGGAAGCAATTCCTGTAACCAATAAGGCTACATTCGCAGAATATCTTTTCCGGAGAAAGGAATAACAAAGCAGCCAGGTAAAAAAAGAAACGAGTATACTGGAGATTCTCAGACAGAACAATATCGATACAAAAGGAATGTAGCGCGTAACGTTGGTTATCAATGAATGCAGTACATGATTATTGGGAGCCGGATAATAACACAGAGAAGACAGTGGTGATTTAGAAGTAAATTGAAGGTAAGTCCAGGCCTCATCATATGAAACAGGCATCCATAGCGCAAAAAACACCGCACTGATCAACGGTAGTATCAATATCCATTTAACTTCTGTATTCAGCAACTGAGCCAGTAATACCTGTAGATGTTCTCTGATATAAATATAAGCAGCAGAACTTATTGCCGTTATTCTGTCCAGATTTATAAATGCCACTGCCAGCATTACCGCTACTATCAGTAATACCATCTGCAGAATTAAAAATTTACGTTCGGATACAAGCGTCAGTATCTGTTCTTGTCGTGCACTTTCTCCTATTCTATCGATCAGATACAACATCGTTGGTTGATAACCATACAATATAGTTATACCCAAAGCAGCCAACAGAAATACTATAGCGATAACAAATAGTATCCGTAAAGCATATGTCATCGATACCTGCATCATCGGAAATCAGATAATTAAAAGAAAATTATTTATAATGAAAGAAGATACCTTTATCTAAAAGTGTCCATAAGCATGCCTTCATCTCCCCTGCTTTCAGGCAGTTGTTCGTCCAGCTGTTGCAAGTGTAAAACATGCTATAACTACCTTTTGCTTCGAAGAACAGATCGTTATTCCCATAAGACACATTGGGGATATGCTGATACTTTCCTGAAATATCGGTTTTAAAGCTTGCATGAACATATTCAATAATTCTTTTATACTGTTCTGCGGAAATAAAAACTTTCTTACAACGTTCACTTTCTTTCATGGATTTGTAAAAAGTAACGTGCATGGCTGATTCACCTAAATAAAAAAGTGCTTTGAACGCTGTTGCAGCGGTGAGGTCGCCCCAGGTAGGCGTATTCAGATAAAACCCTTTATCTCCCCAGCCCATAGACACATAGCTGAAATCTGTACTGCCAGCTTTCGTTTTTGACGGATCAATTACCCTACGCCAGTCTTGCTGATTATTTACTACCGGCAATACAATATCGGTATGGACTCCATTGGAATACAAATAAACTTCCACACAATTCTCTTCACATGCGATAGTATCTGTATTTACAGGTACATAAGCTAATGCCAAAGCAACAACAACATAAACAATTATAACAACAACCAGTATAGATAGAATCTTCAGCAGCATCTTTAATTTTCCGGTTACTTTTTTCATACTAAATCTTCAGGTGTATTGGCATTTTTAAATATATTCATCTGTGCAGGCTCTATCAATAAAAAGTCACTATTACTGATCTCAATACAGTATTTCAAACTGTGTTTTTTTAATTCTCCTGCTGCATACAACCAATAAAGTTTTTTCAATGCT
>NZ_JBQCDF010000061.1:0-6312 GCF_051961495.1 Cytophaga sp.
ATTGTAGTTTTTACCGATCACATCAGTATTAATTTTCTTCATGAAATCAGCAAGTAAAGGCTTACAAGCATGATCAAACAGATAGCAACCATATTCAGCTGTATCAGAGATCACTCTGTTCATTTCAAAAAGTTTTTTACGAGCGATAGTGTTTGCGATAAGTGGAGTTTCGTGCAGAGACTCATAGTATGCAGACTCTTCTTTAATACCTGATTCAGTCATTGTTTCGAATGCAAGTTCAACACCTGCTCTAACGAAAGCAACCATTAACAGACCGTTGTCATAGAATTCCTGCTCAGATATTTTCATTGAACCTGGAGCTGTTTTCTCAAATGCAGTCTCTCCTGTTGCAGCTCTCCAAGTCAATAGGTTTTTGTCGTTATCTGCCCAGTCTTTCATCATAGTAGAAGAAAACTCTCCGCTCATGATATCGTCCTGATGCTTCTGGAATAAAGGTCTCATGATGTCTTTCAGCTCCTCAGAAAGCTCAAAAGCCTTAATTTTAGCAGGATTAGAAAGTCTGTCCATCATTAAAGTAATACCGCCATGTTTCAATGACTCAGTGATCACTTCCCAACCGTACTGGATAAATTTAGCAGCATATCCTTTATCAATACCTTTTTCAACCATTTTGTCGAAGCAAAGGATTGAACCGGTTTGTAATAAACCACAAAGGATTGTTTGCTCACCCATTAAGTCAGACTTAACTTCAGCAACGAAAGAAGATTTCAATACACCTGCTCTGTCACCACCTGTGCCTACGCAGTAAGCTTTAGCGTAATCCCAGCCTTTGCCTTCCGGATCGTTTTCAGGGTGAACAGCGATCAACGTAGGAACACCGAAACCTCTTTTGTATTCTTCACGCACTTCAGAACCCGGAGATTTTGGAGCCACCATGATTACAGTGATATCTTTACGGATCTGCATACCTTCTTCAACGATGTTGAAACCGTGAGAGTAAGATAATGTAGAACCTTTTTTCATCAACGGCATAACTGCAGATACAACAGCAGTGTGTTGTTTATCCGGAGTAAGGTTGATTACAAGGTCTGCAGATGGAATTAATTCTTCGTAGGTACCAACTTTGAAACCATTTTCTGTAGCATTTAAAAATGATTGTCTTTTAGCATCGATCGCTTCTTTACGTAAAGTATAAGAAACATCCAGGCCGGAATCACGAAGGTTTAAACCTTGGTTCAAGCCTTGTGCACCACAACCTACGATTACAATTTTTTTGCCTTTTAACGCAGCAACACCGTCAGAGAATTCACTTCTGTCCATGAATTCACAAACACCTAACTGACTTAATTTTTCTCTTAAAGAAAGAGTATTGAAATAATTTGCCATTTGATATATACTTGTTTAAGAATTACAATTTTACGATTTCAAAGTTGCAGAAAATTCCCCTAATAACATGGTTATTTTCTTCTTTTTCAGGTAATATTTATGGATTGATAATAATAATTGTTTAATGGGTGTTATTTGTAATTATCAGATAATCAGTTGTTAAAAATGGTTTTGGGGTGGGTAGTATTATTGGTTATTGTAGGAGCGAATACATTCGTCTTATGTGTAGAAAAAGTATGCTGGTGTTTTGTCGTGATAAAGAATGTTTTAAACACAGATACTATCGCTTAAATGATGGTATCCGTTTGGAATTTGTTTTTTGTGATTTGAAATTTACGCATTTACCAATCCAGTTTCCGTCTGTTCGCTTTAACATCCTTCTGCATCTTTTTACTTTCCAGTCGTTTTTTTACGGAAGCAAGTGTTGGCTTGGAAGCTTTGCGCGGTTTATTTTCTTTGAAGCAAAAAGCAATAATTATACTGAGTTTGTCAATGGCTGTTTTTTTATTTTGCAGCTGGCTTCTGCTGGTATCGCAGGTTACACGGATCTCACCTTCGTTATCAATTTTAGAAGCAAGTTTTTCAAGAATGCGTGTGCGTGCATCTTCTGAAAGAACTGCGGAACGTTCCGGCGACCAATAGATTTCAACTTTGGTGCTTACCTTGTTTACATTCTGTCCGCCTTTGCCGCCGGATAGTGAATTCTGAAAACGTGCTTCCTGAAAGATTCCGCTTTCTTTCCAATAATCGGGATTGCTGTATCTTGGTGGGAACATTATTTATTGCGGATTGGAATAACTTTTTTCGCCTGCGTTGATGACAACATCCAATGTATTTTCTTTCGGAACAATAGGACAGGTGTATTGGTAATTGTACACACAGAAAGGATTGTATGCATAATTGAAATCAAGAATAATGGTTTTGTTACTGGATAGCTCCACATCCAGGTAGCGGCCGCCGGTATATGTTGTATTACCATTGGATGCATCATAGAAAGGAACAAACAACAGTGGTTTATTTTGTATGTCGTCCGGATATTTATAGAGCGTAAGTGTTTGTAATTTATTGTCAATTTTAAAACTGGCTTTCGCAAAAGCAATGTAAAAAGAACGTTTGCCATCTGTTCTCAGCATGCTGACAACCTGGGTATCCTGTGTGAAAGTGATGAAAGCTTTTATTTTATATTTTTCCGAATAATCAAAATAGGACAGGCCTGTAAAGTTTTCTTTATCCTTGATCGGTGATTTTATGGATTTTCTGAAATGATCGTTTTTTTGCTCCCGGTATTTTTCAACGATATCTTTCGGCTTGTCAACTTTGATACTTGAAAGCAACAAACTAACCACGATGCCGAGAGCACCCAGAATAAAAACAATGCGAAGAGCCTGTTTGCGTTTGATACTGTTATATTTTTCCTTCATCGGCGAAACTATACCAGGATTGGTTACAAATTATGACATGGTCTAAAACAGGTATTTCCAAAAAGCTACCTGCTTCACTCAATTTCTTTGTCAGCGAGATATCTGCCTCACTGGGCTTTTTGTTTCCTGACGGATGATTATGTACTAATATAATGGATGAGGCCAGATTTTCCAACGCATATTTATAAATGAGTTTGGGATCTGCCACTGTACCCGAAACACCACCTGTACTGATACGGATTTTCTTTTCAATGCGGTTAGCCCTGTTTAATAAAATAATCCAGAATTCTTCATACGGAAGATCCGATAAATCGCCCTGTATATAATTGAAGACATCTTCTGAAGATTTGATATGAGGCTTTATCTCAGGTTCGATATTTTTTCTTCTTCGCCCTAATTCTAAGGCGCTTACAAGTGTTATGGCTTTCGCCTCGCCAATACCTTTGAATTTTTGTAGATCTTTTACACTCTGGCGTGCAAGTGTATGCAGACTCTGATTGTTGTGTTGCATGATTTGTTTGGCAAGATCAACGGCGCTCAGGTTGGTTGTTCCGGAGCCGAGTAAAATTGCAATTAATTCGGCGTCGCTGAGAGAAGAAATGCCTTTTAATAATAATTTTTCCCTTGGACGATCTTCTTCGGCCCATTCTAAAATACGGGTTGGTGCTTGTGTATATGGTTCCATAGCTGTGTAAATAGTTGGTAAAAATTCAGTCAGATAAAAGAATAAACCGCCATCAAAAAAAAACAAAATGTCGGTTTGTATTATTATTTAGATTGTAAATATAAAAAATCTGATTCGATTTTATTTTTTGATTTTTAATAAGGTTTGATTTTTATTTCTTTTGAAACCCAGTTTCTCATATAACGAAAATGCCCGTGTGTTTGAAGGAGAAACTTCCAGTACCAGAGCTTTTATGTCGTGAAAGGTTTGATCGATAAGAGAAATAACTGTGCTGCCATATCCTAAACTTCTTTTTGCCGGAATTATGTAGAGTTCATCAATAAAGAGCAAGTAGCCCTGGTATTCATTGCTCCAGTATTTAATAAGAATCACATAACCGATAAATATATGGTCGGCATCATAGATCAGCTGAATAGAGCCATTTTCCGGATGATTGGTTAAATGTATAATCGTATCGTTGATGGATTCTTTGCTGATGGCATGATTTGGTTCGTATTCTTCATAAAAATGAAAGATCATGGAATAGAGTGTGTCGATCTCTGGTTGAGCAAAAGTATTGATCGGTTTGATATGTATATTCATAAGCTGAAAGACGATTCTATTCAAGATACATAAAAAGTAATAAAAATAAGATATAAAAAAACATCCCTGACTCCGATAATTACCGGAATCAGGGATGTTTTTTTATATGAAAACTTGTTTCTTAGAACTTTACAATTTTTGTCGTGTATGTGCCCTGTTGCGTATAAATGATTACTGAATACATACCGGAGCTTAAGTATTCACCAACTCTGATTTCAGAAGCATTAATATTTTGTCTCTGTTCAACCAAGGCACCTGCTCCATTAATGATTGTTATAGATTGAATGGTAGCAGCGTTTTCCAGTTTGATTGTTGTATTTGTCTGGAATGGCTGGGGCGTTACTGTGATGTTGGTTGTTGTTCCGTTGATTGTTGCTGTAGGAACACATGCTGTATTTCCCGTATTGCCGCCGACACAGATGTTGCAATCATCGATAAAGGCACCGCCGTTTGGTACACCTGCACAATCCAGACAACTTTGTTCAGTTTTCCCGCAACCGCAGTTACCCGGATCAGTCTTCGCCTGGTCACCAGGACATAAGTCGCCGGCTACGGCAACATATCCGTTTGGTTGTGTACATGATGAAGTTGTTACATTCGGATCTCCTTTACCATCACCGTCTGTATCCTGATACCATGTGATGGCTGAAGTAGTTGTAATCGTTACCGGAGAAGATACGGCAGAGCAATTGTTTGCATTTTTTACCGTTACCGTGTATGTACTTGCTGATGTAGCTGTATACGTAGCATTTGTTGCACCGGCAATAACACCTGCAGTATTTGACCATTGATAAGACAATCCCGTACCTGTATTAGCAGAAAGTACTATTGAACCACCTGTACAGAAAGAAGTGGCAGGTGCAGTAATTACTGCAGCAGGAAGCACATTTTCAGTAATTGTTATTAGGCTTGAAGTCGCGGAACAATTGTTTGTATTGGTAACGGTAACGGTATATGTGTTGCCGGCCGTTGCTGTGTAGGTAGCACTGGTTGCGCCTGAGATTGCCGTTCCCGCATTCGACCACTGATATGTCAATCCGGATCCTGTATTTGCAGAAAGCATAACGGAACTTCCGGTACAGAAAGCAGTTGCAGAAGGTGTAATTGTTGCCGACGGTAAACTGTTTACTGTAATTACTTTACCGGCAGATGTTCCGCTACATGTACCGTTGCTTACTGTTACAGCGTAGGTACTTGCAGCTGTCGCTGTGTAAGTAGCATTGGTAGCGCCGCTGATTGCGCCTGCTGTATTCGACCATTGATAAGTCAATCCTGTGCCGGTGTTTGCAGATAACACTACAGAGCCTCCAGTACAGAAACTATTTGATGGAGAGGTGATCGTCGCCGTTTGTGATGATGTAGCCGTAATAGTTGTTGCCGCAGAAGTTGCTGTACAGTTGTTTGCATTTGTTACTTTAACAGTGTATGTGCCAGCGGCTGTTACGGTATAAGTAGCATTGGTAGCACCACTGATTGTACCAGCTGTATTCGACCATTGATAAGTCAAACCCGCGCCGGTGTTTGCTGAAAGCACAACTGAACCACCGGTACAGAAAGAAGTAGCTGGGGCCGTGATCGTTGCTGTTGGTAATGCGTTTACGGTTATGACTGTTGCCACAGATGTTGCAGAACAATTATTGCTGTTGGTCACTTTTACAGTATAGGAACTTGCAGCTGATGCCGTGTAAGTAGCATTAGTAGCGCCGCTGATTGCACCTGTTGAATTTGCCCATTGGTAAGTCAAACCCGTACCGGTGTTTGCTGAAAGCACAACTGAACCACCGGTGCAGAAAGAAGTAGCTGGAGCAGTGATTGTTGCTGTTGGTAATGCGTTTTCAGTAATGATCGTTCCAGTTGACGTTGCTGAGCAGTTATTCGTGTTTGTTACTTTAACAGTGTATGTGCCAGCGGCTGTTACGGTATAAGTAGCATTGGTAGCACCACTGATTATACCAGCTGTATTCGACCATTGGTAAGTCAAACCCGTACCGGTGTTTGCTGAAAGCACAACTGAACCACCGGTGCAGAAAGAAGTGGCTGGAGCAGTGATCGTTGCTGTTGGCAATGCGTTTACGGTAATGACTGTTGCCGTAGATGTTGCAGAACAATTATTGCTGTTGGTCACTTTCACAGTATAAGAGCTTGCAGCTGATGCCGTGTAAGTTGCATTAGTAGCGCCGCTGATTGCACCTGCTGAATTTGCCCATTGGTAAGTCAAACCCGTACCGGTGTTTGCTGAAAGCACAACTGAACCACCGGTGCAGAAAGAAGTAGCTG
>NZ_JBQCDF010000062.1:0-7123 GCF_051961495.1 Cytophaga sp.
TTCAACTGATTATTCTTTCGCTTTTCGGGTAAATATTTGATCAATACCCTACCTTCTCACGTACGTTTTTTAATACCTCACCACCGATCGCCCAGGCTTTTTCAGCACCGGCTTTCAACTTCGCATCAATCTCGTGGGTGTTGTTCATATAGTAATTGAACAATTCACGCTGCTGGGCATATTTATTCCAGAGTACTTCAAACAAAGCCTGTTTGGCATGGCCATAACCAAAGCCTCCGGCCTGATATTTCGCACGTATATCCGCAATCTGATCTTTATCCGCAACCAGTGAATATATTTTATAGACGTTGCAGGTATCAGGGTCTTTTGGTTCTTCCAGTCCTTTGCTATCGGTAACAATGGATTTTACTACTTTCAGTAATTCTTTTTCCGGAAGAAAAATGTCGATGTAGTTGTTGTACGACTTACTCATTTTTTGTCCGTCGATGCCAGGTATTGTCATTACCTGATCATCCACTTTTACTTTCGGCAGCACAAACGTTTCTCCGTACTGATTATTAAAAGCTGAGGCAATATCCCGCGTGATTTCCAGATGCTGGATCTGATCTTTACCAACCGGCACAATGTCTGCATTATACATCAATATATCTGCAGCCATTAAAACAGGGTAAACAAACAATCCGGCATTTACATCAGACAGTTTGCTTGACTTGTCTTTGAAGGAATGCGCATTCGCCAGCATCGGGTATGGAGTGAAACAATTCAATATCCAGGTAAGCTCACATACCTGCGGGATGTCAGATTGTTTGTAAAAGATATGTTTATCTGTATCGAAACCAAAAGCCAGCCAGGCTGCCGCGACCGCATGGGTATTAGCCTTGCGCACAGCACCGTCTTTCAGGGAAGTAAGTGTGTGTAAATCTGCAATGAAAAATAAGGATTCATTGCCGGGTGTGTTTGATAATTCAATAGCGGGAAGAATGGCACCTAATAAATTTCCTAAATGCGGTCTGCCGCTGCTTTGTATGCCTGTTAATATTCTGGACATGGAGTATTGGGTTAATGTGTAAAGGTATCATTTTTTGAGTACAGAGTACAGCGTACAGCGTACAAAGTTTTAAAAGACACTTGGTTTGCTAAATGCATTCTTCTGTAATACTCTATACTCCGTACTGAGTACTCTGTACTTCTTTGGAAAGCCCATGCCGGAATGCTATATTTGAATACAATAACTATTGCCGCATGAGATTTATCATAACCGTTACCACGCTGCTTTTAAGTGTGTTTTATATGTTTACCAGCCAGGCTCAGAATCATAAGGAGATTGGTCACCTGGAATTTTCTGATACTTCATTCAATTTTGGTCCGGTGAATGAATCTCAGGGAATGCTGGCGCATGTATTTACGTTTGTCAATCTTGGTCCGGAGTATTTTGTTGTTGAAGATATTGAACCCTCCTGTAATTGCGTGACACCGGATTACCCGACCGATACTATACATGCCGGCGAGAAAAGTGAAATTGTTTTGTATGTGGATCTGATCAATCATCCCGGCGTATTCAAACATGTGGTTACGGTTAAAGGCAATGCATCCAAAGAACCGATCCGTTTGTATGTGTCCGGTTATGTAACGCCATCGCCACAGCCGTTGCCGGAGTGGGACAGAACATCGTCTTTCAAATACAGTACTGTCTATATTCAGAAGAACTATAAAAACTTTGGTACAGTATCAACCAAAGAACCTTTACAGGCAGAAATTCCTGTGTATAACAGCGGCAAGCAGGCTATTATCCTGGCTGCTGATAAAATGAAATTGCCACCTTACATAAAAGCTTCTTTGCTTCCGGTTAAGATCGAAGCAAAACAGCGGGGTGTGATCAAGTTACAATTCAATCCTAAGGTTGTTCCTGATCTGGGAAATTTTGCGCAACAAATTGAATTGATTCTGTTATCAGGAAGTGAAACGATTACAATACCCTTTGTGATTACAGCATTTGTCAAAGAAGAAGTGGCCTCAGGTGTTGCTCCTTCACAGGCCAGGATACAGGTTAGTAGGTTGGATATTGATTTAGGAATCGTTAAAACAGATGATAAAACAGTAGTGGATATAACAGTAGCCAATGTTGGTACGCAGGCATTGGATCTGCGCTCTATTCGTACTTCCTGTTCATGTGTGGAAGCGTTTGCTGATAAAAAAGAATTAAAACCCGGAGCTTCGACCATTGTAAAAATTGTTTTCGATACACATGACCGTATGGGCGTGGAAAATAAAATCATCAGTATTTTTTCGAATGATCCTGTTTCACCGATCGTTACCATAAAGCTTAAAGCTACAGTTACAGAAAGTGGAGAAGCGCCGAAACCGGCTGGACAATAAGTTTCACCGAAAGGTGTTTCAGAACTTTGGGCTTTACAACTCCGTATGTAAGTTAGTGGTCAGTAGACAGTAAACAATATATAGTAAACAGTGGTCAGTTACTGGCCGCATGTAAATGGGTTATCGCGGTCTGCTTTTATGCTGTCTGTAGAATCAACGCATTTATTCCCTTTTGAAATTTAACAGGTATTAATTTGAACTACTATCAACAACGACAAACCTTACTGGAGCACGCGGCAACTATTGAGCATGGCTTAATTGTTATTGGCGGCGGTATTACGGGCTGTGGCATTGCTCTGGATGCACAGTCCCGCGGCATCCCAACTTTGCTGGTTGAAATGCAGGATATTGCAGCAGGCACGTCGTCCCGCTCTACCAAACTGATCCATGGCGGCTTGCGTTATTTGAAACAGTTTGAATTCGGGCTGGTAAAAGAGACCGGTAGAGAACGCGCCGTGGTACATCATTTAGCTCCGCACATAACCATTCCAGAACCGATGCTGCTGCCGATTATCAAAGGCGGCTCCATGCCGAAGTGGATGGCTTCCATTGGAACATTGATCTATGATTTTTTAGCAGGTGTCAGGAAAAAAGAAAGAAGACAGGTATTAAATAAAGCTGCGACAATGGCGTATGAACCATTGCTTGCTGGCGCACGTGTGACAGGCGGTATACATTATTTTGAGTATCGTACCGATGACGCCCGCTTGACTATGGCCGTGGCCAAAACGGCTCAGGCAGAAGGAGCGGTCATGCTGACGTATACAAAAGTGATTGATCTGCTTTATGAGGCTGGTGAGATCATCGGCGTGAAAGTGCAGGACACCTTTACAGGTAAAGAATATGTATTTAAGGGAATGGAAGTGATCAATGCTGCCGGTCCCTGGGTAGATGCGCTGGATGCAAAGGATGCCTCCATCCGGAAAGATAAATTGTTGCTTACCAAAGGTGTTCATATTGTTGTTGATCATTCAAAATTTCCGGTCAGGCAGGCGGCATATTTTGATGTTGGCGACGGAAGGATGGTCTTCGCGATTCCGAGAGAAGGGAAAACCTATATCGGTACAACGGATACGGCTTACACAGGCAACAATGAAGAGCCCGGTATTACAGAAGCGGATAAAACGTATCTGCTGAATTGTGTACAACATATCTTTCCTGGAATCAAACTGGAAGTTAAGGATATTGAAAGCTATTGGTCGGGCTTACGGCCGTTGATCCGTGAAGCAAAATCCAAATCACCGTCAGCAATTTCGCGCAAGGATGAAATCTTCAAAAGTACAACGGGTTTATTGAGTATTGCTGGCGGTAAACTCACCGGTTACAGGAAAATGGCGCAGCGTATAACAGATATTATTGCAGAACGATTACAGGATGAATATCAGATCGGTGACTGTACAACCGAAACACATATTTTAAGTGGGGGGGATTTGCAGAAATACGGCGGGCTGGAAGCATTTACGCAGCAGAAACTTACTGAGATAACAGCTCGTGGTATTGATACTGAAACTGCGAAGCGTTTGATTCGATTGTATGGCAGTAATATTGATCTTTATCTGATTGAGTTTGATCACCTGGATAGCCGTTTGCAAACGACACAGTTACCGACCTGGTTGAAGGCGCAGCTGCAGTATACCTGTAAGCATGAATTCGTTTGTAAACCGGAAGATTTTATTATTCGACGTACCGCTGATTTTTATTTCAGAAGAAAAGAGGCTGAAGCATATTCAATTGCATTTATAGAGGCAATGGGCATTTTCCTCGAATGGTCGGCTGCAACAACAGCAACTTTCAAAGCTGAGTGGGCTGAGCGCTTAAAAAAATAAATCCGGGTAATCCGTAATAATACCGTCAACCCGTTGCTCAATCAGCCGGATAATCTCTTCTTTTGTATTGACTGTCCACGGAATAACTTTCATGCCAAGTTTGTGCGCGGCATTAATTTCTTTTTGATTCAGCAATTTATAATCCGGACTATAGATAGCAGGTGTGAAAGTTAAGGCCTGCAGATGTTTTGCAAGTGATCCTTCCGTTTCCACCAGGTAAGAAAGTTTTATTTCCGGATAGCGGTCATGCATGTATTCAAGCACACGCGTGTCAAACGACTGAAGTGTAAAGCGGTCGGTTATGTGAGCTTTCTTTACTTCTGCAACGACCAGGTCGCAGAATAAGGCGACATTCGGGTGATCAATATTGTCGCCGTCAATGGTAGATTTGATCTCACCATTATAATATATTTTTGAACTGATTTTTTCAGCAGTCGCAATCAGTTCTTTAAAAAGTGGTTTTACTGCAGGTACTTTTAACTGGCTCTTAAACCGGGGATGTACTTTCATGCCAACATCTATTTCTTTGATGTCTGCATAATTCATTTCATAGAGATTGAAGGAACGTTCGTTATTGATCGTTACATCAGCTCCATCTATCATTGTTGTAATTTCATGATGAAAAAAAGTATCATGTGATACCACAACTTGTTTGTCTTTCGAAATAACCAGGTCGAACTCCAGCGTGGTTACCCCCATGAGCAAAGCCTTGGTGAAAGCGGCGATGGTATTTTCAGGTAACAGGCCGCGGCATCCTCTGTGGCCTTGTATGTCGAATGAAGCGGGTACTTGGATCATAATAAGTGGTCAGTAGACAGTAAACAGTAGTAATACGTTTATTTAGTTGACGATGTTTAACAGATGCTTAAAGCGAAACGCTTAAAGCCTGACGCATAAAAGCTGAATGTTTAACGCTTTGTTCTGTTGTTATAGTATTAAAGAGTTTTAAATGAAGAGAAGACAGGTTGGTATTGTAAACCCGTTTTTCGCTTAAGCCTTAAGCTTTTCGCCTTCGGTATAAAAAAATAAACCCGGAGCAAGTGGCGGGGGGCCAACTAAACTCCGGGATCTTTCAACCAGCTATGGAATCTTAAATGATTTTATATTTTCAAAGGGGATGTCTTATCTGCCTGTGTAAATATAAAAGCGTTTATTTATTTAAGACGCTCAAATTTAATAGATGAAAATATCAAATCCAATACTTTGATGGAAATTTATTAACAATGATTAACATTATTTTTTTGGTTTTCTCGGTTGGATTGGTTTGGGTCCTTTGGCCCGCACCGGTTTGTCGTTCTTCGAGACCTTTTTTTTCTCAGGTTTGGCAGGCCTGTACGACGTACTTTTTACGCTCGTTTTTAAGTCTCTTTTCTTTTCATGGAATGCTCCTTTATAAGAAGGATCATCTTTTTTCTTGTAGAAATCTAATTCGCGTGCAAACTCCTGGCTCTCTTCAAAACTTGTCTCAGTGATCTCAACTTCCGCAGGAATTTCTTCCCTGGGAATCTGCATGCGGATCATCTTTTCAATTTTATCAATGTGATAAAGTTCTGCTTCAGTTGCAAAAGTAATAGCAATGCCTGTATTATTGGCTCTTCCCGTGCGGCCTATGCGGTGAATGTAATCGTCGTAAATGATGGGGACGTCAAAATTGATTACGTGACTTACTTCACGTACGTCAATTCCCCGTGCTGCCACATCCGTTGCAACCAGAATTTTTATTGTGCCATCCTTAAAATCATCCATGGCATTGATGCGACTGTTCTGATCTTTATTTGCATGTATGATCCGGCACGTATTTGTAGTTTTTCTGATGATGAATTTATAAATATCATCCGCAGATTTTTTTGTTCGCACAAAAACAATGGCGCGGGTCACGCTCGGGTCTTTGCGGATCAAATATTCCAATAAATGAATTTTTGTTTTAAAGTTTGGTACCTGAAACAACTTTTGACTGATCAGGACAGCAGGTGTTGCCTGCGGAGTTACTTCGATCTTCATCGGGTACTCCAGGAATTCTTCGGTTAGCCGTTCAACGCGTTCTGACAGTGTTGCTGAGAATAACAGGTTCTGTCTTTTGCGAGGAATCACTTCAAGCATCTTCCGCAGCTGCGGCATGAAGCCCATGTCCATCATCTTATCCGCTTCATCAAGTACCATGGTTCGTACTTCTTTCAGCACAAACTCTTCTTCAAGATACAAATCAAGGAAACGTCCCGGAGTGGCAACAATAATATCAACACCTTTTTGCAGTTGTTCTTTTTGCAGTTTCGTACCTGTGCCGCCATACAATGCTACAATGCGCAGGTCTGTGTAGGTTGCCAGTTGCTTAAGCGCAATTTCAATCTGCATCACCAGTTCGCGGGTCGGGCCAAAAATAAGTGCTCTTGGATTATGTCCCTGCGCGTATTTTATTTTCATCAGGATCGGCAAGGCATAAGCCGCCGTTTTACCTGTACCGGTTTGCGCTACACCAATAATATCATGCCCTGCAAGAATCTGGGGTATTGCTTTCCACTGAATTTCAGTTGGTTCAGTATAACCAGCATCCTCAATGGCATTGAGGAGTTGTCTGTTTAATTTAAGTTCTTCGAAATTCAAGACTTTGTGAATTATGAATTATAAATGATGAATTATGAATTTGCTAAATCTGGTTCAGATACCATTAATCAGAACATCTTTAGAAAATTGCTGTCATGCTGTGGTTTAAGTTCGGAAGTGTTCGTTTTAAACCATACTATACATCACAGAAGTATACATTAGATTTAGTAAATTTGACCCGAATCAAGTTATAAGACATGGGCAGTATTAAAATAAGTAATGCAAATATAGTAAATGAAGGGCAAATCTTTCAGGCAGATATCTGGATAGAAGATGGTTTGATCAGGCAGATCGGTAAAATCGATGCTATTGCCGACGAAACGATTTACGCAGCCGGTAAATATATTTTCCCGGGTGTT
>NZ_JBQCDF010000063.1:0-6003 GCF_051961495.1 Cytophaga sp.
GATGGGCATGATGGGTAAAGTAAAAGAAATGCAGGCCCGCATAAAAGAAATAAAAGATGGTTTGATTCATACAACTGCCGAAGGCGAATCCGGAGCCGGTCTGGTAAAAGCACTTGTAAATGGTGCAAAACAGGTTGTACGCATTGACATAGATCCTTCTCTATTAAAAGAAAGTGACAAAGCAATTCTGCAGGATTTAATTGTTGCAGCGGTAAATAAAGCCATGCAAAATGTAGAAGAACGAACACAGGAAGAGTTCAGAAAAAAAACAGAAGGCTTGTTACCAAACATACCTGGCATGGATCTGGGCAATATGTTTGGTATGTAAAATGAATCAGTCAACTGCAATTGTTATCCTTAACTGGAATGGCAGGAAACAGCTACAGACATTTCTTCCCTCTGTAGTCAGCTATTCTCCAGGTGCCGAAGTTATCGTCGCTGACAATGCTTCAACCGACGATTCCATTTCATGGGTACAAAAAAACTTCCCGTCTGTACGAATCATCTCTCTAGCCCAAAATCTTGGCTACGCAGGTGGTTATAATGAAGCATTAAAATTTGTTGATGCGGATTTTCTTGTTTTAGTGAATTCAGATGTCGAAGTAACAGAGCATTGGCTGGAACCAATGATTACTGCTCTTCAAACAAACGAGAAGATTGCGGCCTGCCAACCTAAAATTTTAAGCTACCAGGAAAAAGAATTCTTTGAATATGCCGGGGCCGCAGGAGGCTTCATCGATCAATATGGCATTCCATTCTGCAAAGGACGCATTCTTAATTCTATTGAAAAAGATGAACAGCAGTACAACCAACAGGACTTAATCTTTTGGGCAAGCGGCGCCTGTATTTGTATCCGCAATTCTGTCTTTAAAAATGCAGGAGGTTTTGATTCGGATTTCTTCGCACACATGGAAGAAATTGATTTATGCTGGACCATACACCGCATGGGTTATGATATTGCATACATTCCGTCAAGTACGGTATATCATGTTGGAGCAGCTACTTTAAAAAAAGAAAACCCGAAAAAGACTTTTCTGAATTTCAGAAACTCACTCTGGATGCTTCAGAAACACTTACCTGCTGATAAATTATTTTTAATATTATTCATCCGTATGTGCCTGGATGGACTTGCCGCATTGCATTATCTGAGCAGAGGTCAGTGGCGACAGTTTGCTGCTGTTTTCAATGCACACATGTCTTTCTACTTCAGTTCAAAAAATAAAGGAAAAAGAAAAGCACTGTCAATCCTTCCATACGTCTATACAGACACTACCCTTATTCTGAAAAAATCAATTATCAGCAGTTACTATTTAAAAAGTCAAAAGAAATATACAAGTTTATAATACGGGCAGAGATTATTTTAATATTTCCATCTCCACTCTTCTGTTAGGTTTACGTGTATCTTCCGTTTTATTATCAGTTATCGGGAAAGCCCCGCCATAGCCTACTGTTTCAATTCTATCTGCAGCAACGCCCTTACTTACCAGGTATGCTTTTACATTTTTCACCCGCTGCTCAGAAAGCAGAATATTCAATTTAGGATCTCCCTGGTTGTCGGTATGACCTATAAAACGTACGCGCACTTCCGTATCCCGGTTCATCCATTCTGCTATCAGATCGAGTTCTTTTTTAGCCTGCGGCAACAGATCAGCTTTACTCTGCATGAACAATATATTCTTTAGGATTACACGATTGATCGTATCGACCGATTGTGTATCTTTTTCTTCTACTGGTTCCGGAGGTAAAACTTTTTTATATCGGATCGCATATGTTCCTTTATTTAGGGAATCCTGATTACCTTTCTCAATTCCATATTCAGATAGAGGTACTTTTCTTGCAACCACCGGTTTAGTATAATCCCGGTGCATATTTGTCGTAATTTTTAATGGAGGCTTGTATCCCTCAGGCATAGTTTTAACATATACAAGTGATATGTCGTCCAAAGCTAAATCATTGCCATTAATATTGGGATTAACATTTTCTATGCATATACGGACTGGCCCGTTGTGTTCACCCGAATACCAGGTACCTGATGCTTTGAGCCATTTAAATAAATGGAAGTAATCCTTTTCCTCAGCAATCACATCTTCTCCTATCGTAACCCGGATATGAGGATCATTGCCTTTGACGTCTCCGTTTTCAAATGCAAAATTTGTTTTAGGAGGTAAAAGCCGGTACAGGTTGCAGAAATAAACCGAAAAGTCGTATTCTGAATTGGGAATGACCTGGATTTTACTGCACCAGACATTCTGAGATGGTAATCCATTTGAATTGGCGACAAAATACAATCCATAACCGCCTTCAGTATGATCACCGCCAACCGGATCTTTAAAGTCTTTATTCAGGGAAGAAGCTGAAGCTGTGACAGAATAAGAACCGGGAGGAGTTGAAGATGCCGAATACGAGTAAGCGCTTTCAAAATCGACATTCCCCATTTCGAAGGAACCGTTGGAAATAACATTTTTGCCCGTTACTTGTGCAACAGATGGTACTGAGGCGCTATACCATAAAATAAGTGAAATAATAAACGTATTTGTAGCCTTAAAACTGAATGGGCGCATTTTAAGAAGCAGGGATATTTTAAAGGATACAACGAATTGTATGGAATTTTATATATCCCAAACAGGTTTTCTATTATTTCGCATGTGTTTATGCATATTCATAATGAATACCAAAGCCATGTAAATAATGATTGGTGAACCAAACGTAAAAAAAGATAAATATATGAAAAACAGCCTGATACTTGCTGAAGCAATACCCAATCGCTGCCCCCAATAGGAACAAACGCCAAACGCCCGAGTCTCGAAAAAGGATATTAATTTATTCATCATCTAAATTACGCATTTTCCTTCAAGTTAAATATAGGCATTTTTTCTCCAAATAAACAAAATAAAATCCAAAATTGGTTGTTTTACATTATTCATACCATTATTTTCGCATTCAAGGAAACTAATTTGTTAATTATGATATTAAATAGAAAGAGCACAACAGTAGCATTAATGGCAGCTGGTTTGTTAGCAATGAACTCTTGCTCCTTAAAGCAAATGGTTAAAATGGCTAAAGACCAGGAGTTAACAGTAACGCCATCTCCATTAGAAGTTCACGGTGACAGTGTAGCATTTGATATATCTGCTACGTTACCTGTTAAAATGCTTAAAAAGAATAAAATTTATTCTGTAAGCACATTTTACAAAAACGGTGATGAAAAGATTGAATTAGGTTCATTTGACTTTGTATCAACGGATTACCCGGATGCTAAAACAAGCACACCTACTCTTAAAAAACACCAGGCTTTTGCTTATAAAACAGAAATTGGTAATGGTGACTTAATAGCGATCGGTACTGCTTCAAATTTAGATAAGACAAAAACTAAATCAACAGCTGAATTCCCAATTGCAAAAGGTCTTATTACTACATCAAGATTAGTAAAAGATTATGCTTACGTAGCATATGCTGACCATGGCTATAACAATAAAGAAGAATTGATTCCTGCAACTGTTAATTTCTACTTCGAACAAGGTAAATCTGTTCTAAGAAATTCAGAAATGAAAGGTCAGAATGCTAAGTTTTTAGATGCTTTCATCACTGCAAAACACGTTACTCGTACAATCAGCGTAATTGGTCATCACTCACCAGAAGGTACTGAGACTAAAAATGCTAACCTTGCGAACGAACGTTCTGTAGTTATCGAGAAGTATGTAAAATCCAGAATGAAACATTTCAAACAAGATTCTCTGGTAAATACAATCCAATTCGTAACAAAAGGCGATATCAAGGATTTTGAACCAATGAAAGCTGAAATTGCTAAAGACACGAAATTGTCTCCTGAGCAAAAAGCAGAATTATTGAACATTATCGATGGTAGCGGCGACTTTACTGCTAAACAACAGCAGATTGAAAAATTACCATACTATAACAAATTAGTATTGGCTCACTTATACCCTACTTTACGTACTGCCAGAACTGAAATCTGGACAGTAAAACCTAAGAAAACAGATGCTCAGATTTCTTTATTAGCTGGTCAAATTTCTTCAGGTAAAGTTTCTTTAGATACATTAACTGCTGAAGAATTAGGTTACGCTGGTACATTAACTAATGTGCTTTCTGAAAAAGCTGCAATCTATGAAGCATTGATCAAGAAAACAGATAACTGGGTTGCATATAACAACTTAGGTGCTGTTTATGTTGAAATGGCTAAAGCTGAAGGCGATCAGAACAAGAAAAAAGAATTGCTTAACAAAGCAATCAACACACTTGAAATGTCTATCAAAAAACAAGACAGCGGTGAAGCTCACGTAAACTTAGCTTCAGCTTACATCTTATCTGGTGTTCGTGATTCAGCTCGTGACGAAGCAAACAAAGCTGTAGCTTCTAACGCTAGCGACGCTGTTAAAAAAGGTGCTAACGGTATCTTAGGTACTGTTGATATCAAAGACGGTAAATATGAATTAGCATTACAGGATTTATCTAAATCTAACGATTCACTTCAAGTGAAATTCAACTCTGCATTAGCGAGCTTATTGAAAAAAGATTTCAACACTGCTAAAGCTGGATTTGAAAACTACAAAGCTGCTGCTCCACAGGACGCTGCTGGTTACTACTTAGCTGCTGTTACTGCTGCTCGTTTGAAAGATGAGGCTTCATTAACTTCTAACCTTCAGAAAGCAAAAGCATTAAGCGCTGCTTTCGGCGAAAGAGCTGCTTCTGATATGGAATTCTACGATTACTGGAATTCTGATAACTTCAAAAATGCACTTAAATAATCATTTTCGATAAAGTAAAAAAACCTCTGCTAAAAAGCAGAGGTTTTTTTTTGCCCAATCCATTGATATTAACGTTTTAATCGAAAATTTATCTTTGTAATTGCAGGCAATATATTTATTTTTGTTAGGTTGATATATATTGAAAGTTTGATATGAGAGAAATACAGTTCCGTGAAGCTCTTCGTGAGGCGATGAACGAAGAAATGAGAAGAGATCCTAATGTATTGCTATTAGGAGAAGAAGTTGCAGAATATAACGGTGCATATAAAGTAAGTCAGGGTATGTTGGATGAATTCGGTCCGAAACGTATCATCGATACCCCTATTTCTGAATTAGGTTTTGCAGGTATAGGTGTTGGAGCTGCAATGAATGGTCTTAGACCAATTATTGAATTCATGACGTTCAACTTCTCCCTGGTTGCTATTGACCAGATTATCAATGGCGCTGCGAAGATCATGTCTATGTCAGGCGGTCAATATACCTCTCCAATCGTATTCAGAGGTCCTACAGGTAACGCAGGGCAATTAAGCTCTCAGCACTCTCAGAACTTTGAAAACTGGTTTGCAAATACACCGGGCTTGAAAGTAATCGTTCCTGCCAATCCATATGATGCTAAAGGTTTATTAAAAGCTGCTATCAGAGACAATGACCCTGTAATCTTCATGGAATCTGAAGTAATGTATGGTGATAAAGGCGCTGTTCCTGAAGGTGAATATCTGCTTCCAATCGGTGTAGCTGATGTTAAACGTCAGGGTACTGATGTTACCCTTGTATCATACGGTAAAATATTAAAAGTAGCATTACAGGCTGCAGAAGACCTGGCTAAAGAAGGTGTTTCTGCAGAGGTAATTGATTTACGTACTGTGCGTCCGATTGACTTTGAAACGATTGTAAACTCTGTTAAAAAGACAAACAGACTGGTAATTGTTGAAGAAACCTGGCCATTGGCAAGTATCTCTTCTGAGATCTCTTACCACGTTCAACGTTATGCATTTGACCACCTGGACTCTCCTATCTTACGTGTAACAAGCCGTGATTTACCGCTTCCTTACGCTCCTACATTGATCCAGGAAATTTTACCAAACGTGAAACGTACAATCGATGCAGTAAAAACTGTTATGTATCAGAACTAATTTATCTTGAGATATACAAAAAGAAGAGTCCCGATGGCTATAGCTATCGGGACTCTTTTGTTATCATTGCCTTCTTAAAGGTTTGTAACCTTACTTCATCAGTTTTT
>NZ_JBQCDF010000064.1:0-6297 GCF_051961495.1 Cytophaga sp.
AAGACCTTTCAACCATGAAACAACAAACCAATAAAAACAAATGGCGCTATGGCCTGGCAGGCCTTGCCATAGGCATATTGATCGGAATCCTTATCATGCACTAACTTTTACACACCATGGGAAAACTAATTTCATTACAGGAAAAAACAGAACTCGCTAAAAAATTCGGAGTTGAATACGAAGCACTCAATGCTGTATTCATGATTGAAAGTTCAGGCTGCGGCTTTGACACAAGTACCGGTAAAATCAAAATTCAGTTTGAACCTTATTGGTTTCAGAAGTATACAGGACTGAAAGTTCCGAATGGTGTAGAGAATCAACCTGCCGAATGGGCGGCTTATGAAGCGGCCTCTAAAATCAATGCAGACGCGGCATTAAGAAGTACTTCCTGTGGCCTGGGTCAGGTAATGGGTTTTAACTTCAAAGCAGCCGGCTACAGAGATGGTGTATCCATGGTTGAAAGCTTTAAACTGAGTGAGGCAAATCAACTGGAAGGCATGCTGAATTTTATTAAAGCAACACCAAGGATGCTGCATGCGTTGCAGCAAAAAGACTGGGCAACGTTTGCCCGGTATTACAACGGACCTAAATACAAGGAATTCAAATACGATACCCGGTTGGCAGCGGCGTATGCCAAAAGCCAATGCACAACAACTCCCGTTTTGTAATACTCTTACTTTTCTGATAACGAAACTTTTTTAAACAAATCTTTTAAACCTGAATCCCTACGATTATGGCACTAGACGCGAAATACAAATGGCTCGAAAAAGAACCCGGCCCGATCATGATCAGGAAAGCACTGGAACTATATGATACAACCGAAATAAAAGGCCCGGTGAATAATCCGGTGATCATGAAATGGGCCAAAGAAATCGGCGGCAATGTTGCGGATGTATACAAGGCGGATGAGATCGCCTGGTGCGGACTCTTCATCGCGGTTGTTGCCAAAAGAAGTTCCAAGCAGATCGTTAAAGATCCGCTCTGGGCCTTGAACTGGGGCACGTTTGGTAAATTTACCGATACCGCCATGCTGGGTGATGTGCTGGTATTTGTGCGCAACGGCGGTGGCCACGTGGGTTTATATGTAGGTGAAGATACTACCTGCTACCATGTATTGGGCGGTAATCAATCCGACAAAGTATGTATCACCCGCATTGAGAAAAAAAGATTGTATGCGGCACGCCGGCCAAATTATAATATCCAACCGGCAAACGTCCGGAGAATTATCTTAAGCAGCAGCGAACAGATTTCTGAAAACGAAGCGTAAGTTTTTTTTACTCATTCAAATTTTGAATAAAACCTTGTTAACTATTTATAGCAAGGTTTTATTCAAGCGCTTTTTATTTTTTTATAGTCTTAGTACTTCATACTCTGTATTCTATACTTCCTTCTACGTAAAACTCAAAATATACTGCTTGCATTTTCCAAAATCGTTCTTATATTTGCACTCCCTTAAGGAAAGAAGCCTCCTTAGCTCAGCTGGTAGAGCAACTGACTTGTAATCAGTAGGTCGTTGGTTCGATTCCGACAGGAGGCTCAGAATGGTAAACACAGCAATGTGTTTACCATTTTTTATTTACATCCCTCCCTGCTTTCACTTCACCCGAAGTTCAGCCGTACCTGATCCGTAGTTCATCCGTAGTTCACCCGTAGTTATGCCTAAACAATGCCCGGGCAATCTTATGCCAATCCCCTGTCAGAGCCTGCTTTCATCCTGATAAACATCCGCACAGTAGCATAAGAAATACGCACAGAAAGGACTAAAACAATAAAGGCCCACGATAAAATCATGAGCCTCCTTAATACTTAATACTTAATACTTATTACTTATTACTTAAAATCTCCAGCAGCTGCTCCTTCCCGATCGTCTCCGCACATTTGAAGTGCCCTTCCGGACAAGCTTTGTAACCATGCAAGCCGCAAGGTCTGCAGCTGAGTTTCTCGGTTGTTTCGATGTTGAATGATTTGACGGATAGCGGACCGAAACCAAAGGCCGGTATCGTTGAACAGAAGACTGCTGCCACCGGTGCATTCATGGATGAAGCAATGTGCATCGGTGCTGAATCATTCACATAATTCATTGCCGCTTTTTCCATCAAGGCTGCTGATTCAAGGAAGGATAATTTACCGGCAAGTACCGTAATGTTATTAGTGTTTGTTGTTTGTGCTTTGATACGCTCACAACTCTCCGCATCGCCGGGTGCACCCAGCAGATAAACCTGATAGTCTGCAGGAACGTCATTCAGGAATTCGATCCATTTATGTTCCGGATATTGTTTAGTAAACCATACGGAGTTGGGTGCCGCGCAAATAAAGGGCTGCGTTGTATATGCTTGCACTTTTGCGTAATGTGCTGCGGTAGGATATAACTTTGGCTGGCGCTTTAAGTCTGAAGCAAAACATGCAATCAGGTTATTGTTGCGGTCCACTTCATGCAGGCCTTTGTCGAGCTCATGACTGACTTTTTTCGTAAATAAAAAAGAGAATGGATTCTTATCATATCCCACGGTCACCTTCGCGCCGGAGAAGGCCGTTAGCAGGCCTGTGGCGCCGAAACGCTGCAGGTTAATAACCAGGTCGTATTTTTCGGCACGGATCTTTGAAAGCTGTGCCAGCAGGTTTTTATATTTGCCTTGCTTCTTATCCCAGATCAGCACCTGTTTCAAAAAAGGGTGCTGCTGAAATAAAGACTCGTTCCCTTTTCGCACCAGTATATCAATTTGTGCGTTAGGAACAGACGCATGAATGGATTCCAGTAAAGCTGTTGCAAGAATAGCATCGCCAATAAATGCTGTCTGAATAACTAAGATTTTACTGAATTGGTTTTTCCCTTTTTCCATATGCATAACAATATGTAAAGGTATTTAAAAATGGGACTGTAAAAAAGCGATGGAAAGTAAAAGTATCTGTCTGAAAACGTCGTTTATTGAGACAGTCCGGGCTTACTTAATCGTTTGATATTAATTCGGTTACCTTTAGATAAAGACCGCTGAGTACTTTTACATTGTCAATCGGTGTAAGCGTTAGCAGATTTTTAGAGTAGTAACGCGAAATGTATAATTGCTTAGCCTGTGTTTTAACCATTTTTTACATAAAAACGCCAACCTTGTTGAATCGGGTTGGCGTACAATTTTTATCGCTAGTCTACTACAATATTATACCCTGCCAGCAACCGGAAAAGATCCTGTGACTGGAAACGTGCCTTCTTAATATTATTGGCTTCGGGATGAATAAGAAAACCAGTATTGGTTCTGAAATCCACGCCACTCAGGTTGGTTGTATTAAATAAGGCATCCAGTAAATTACATTCCGTCAATTTACATTTTGAAAGATCGGCTTGTGTAAAGTTCACACCTTCCATATTGCATTGTGTGAAGGTGCTTTTATACAGTTTCTTTTTATCGAATGAAGCAAAGGATAAATTGCTTTGCTGTACATGAATTTCAAATCCGAAATCACGGGTTTGTGAAAAAGACACACCCAGCATTTTGCATTCCGTAAACGTGCAATCCTTCAGCGAAGCACCGTCCAGCGCTGCATTGCTGAGATTACAGTTTTCAAACAAACACTCTATAAAATCAATTCCGTTCAGTCGCGCATTGGTAAAATCGCAATTCAGAAAATGAATACCATCGTATTCGGTTTCATCCATACGCAGGTTTGAAAAGTCTTTTGATTGAATTACGGTTCGTTTACTGCTCATAAAGAATTGATGATATGATTATTCAAATATAAATGTAATTATAAACAAGTTTCTAATTAAACAACACTTTACGATTAAGTCGTTTGGTTAGCTGTGCACAGTGCTTTTTTGTGATTTGGAATTTGTTATTTGGGATTTGTAGTTTCTTATTTGGGATTTGTAGTTTTTAATCAGAACTTGCAAACTCAAATTAATAATCGTAACAATGGCATTCACAACAGAAAAAGACCAGGTTAGCTACAGCCTGGGTGTAAATATTGCAACAAGTCTTAAAAACCAGGGTTTTGATGATTTGAATTTAGAAGCTTTAACAAGCGCTTTAAGCGATGTATTCAGCAATCAGAAATTGCAGATTGATGAGGCTAAAGGCGGCCAGATCCTGAATGCTTATTTCCAGGGCATGCAGCAGCGCAAGCAGGCAAAAAATATTGAAGAAGGTGCGGCATTCCTGAAAGCAAATGCTGCTAAACCAGATGTGATCACGCTTCCAAGCGGTCTGCAATATAAAATCCTTGTGGAAGGCAACGGTCCTAAACCAAAAGCTACAGATAAGGTAACAACACATTATCATGGCACCTTGATCAACGGTACTGTATTCGACAGTTCGGTAGAGCGCGGACAACCGGCAACGTTCCCGGTAAACGGTGTAATTGCAGGCTGGATCGAAGCATTACAATTAATGCCTACAGGTTCTAAGTGGCAGCTGTATGTACCTTCAGATCTTGCTTATGGAGCGCGTGGTGCTTCAGAATTGATCGGGCCGCATACAACATTGATTTTTGATGTGGAATTGATCTCAATCAATTAATTCAAATAATCCTCATGCAATAAAAATTACTTTAACTATCCGGAAAAGTCGAAGGCCTGCTCAATAGCAGGCCTTCGGCTTTTCCGGATGAATCACGCCAAACACTTCTACAATGTATATAAACAAAAAAGTCCCGCTGTAAGAGCGGGACTTTTTACATCACAATGAAGTGAAATTATTTCTTAACTTTTTCAACAACAGCCTTGAAAGCTTCTGGATCGTTCATTGCTAAATCAGCTAAAACTTTTCTGTTTAATTTGATGTTCGCTTTATCCAAAGCACCAATGAATTGAGAATAAGACAAGCCATGCTGTCTTGTTCCTGCATTGATACGTTGTATCCAAAGACCACGGAAGTGTCTTTTCTTTTGTTTACGGCCAATATAGGCGAAAACTTTTCCTCTTTCAACCGCGTTTTTCGCAACGGTCCAAACATTTTTTCTTCTACCAAAGTATCCTTTGGCTAGCTTCAAAACTTTTTTTCTTCTTTCTCTAGAAGCTACTGATGGTACTGATCTAGGCATTTCTTTTTTGTTTTTTAGTAGTTGGTGATTTGCTTATGCAAATTCTTGGTAACCAAACACTGGGTTTAACATTGTTAACCAGTTTAATCTAAACTTAATTAGATTTTTAGCATAGCCCTAACATTGGACTCATCTGCTGCACTAACCAGGTGTGCGTGTACTAAGTTACGCTTACGTTTAGTAGATTTTTTCGTAAGAATGTGGCTGTGGTAAGCACACTTTCTTTTGATTTTTCCACTTCCTGTAAGTTTAAACCTTTTCTTTGCTCCTGATTTGGTTTTTACTTTAGGCATTTTAATTTATCAGTTTAATTATAAGAAATTACTTTTTGGGTGTAGTCTTCGGAGTAAGCATCAGGAACATTCTCTTTCCTTCCAGTCTTGGCATCTCTTCTACCTTAGCTAACTCTTCAAGTGCCTGAGCGAATTTTAATAACATGATCTCGCCACGCTCTTTATATACAATCGTACGGCCAACAAAGTGTACATACGCCTTAACTTTAAAGCCGTCTTTTAAGAATTCAAAAGCATGCTTTAATTTAAATTCGTAATCGTGTTCATCTGTATTCGGACCGAAACGGATCTCCTTAACTACTACTTTATGCTGTTTCGCTTTAAGTTCTTTCTGCTTCTTCTTTTGTTCGTATTTGAACTTAGAGTAATCAGTAACTTTACAAACCGGAGGATCAGCGTTTGGTGAAATCTCAACTAAGTCTAAGTTCTGAGCTTTAGCAATGTTTAATGCTTCACGAATAGGATAAACATTAGGTTCAATGTTCTCTCCTACCAAGCGCACATTGGCAGCTTTAATAAATTCATTAATACGGTGCTCGTCCTTGTCCTTAATTGGTGCCCGGAAAGAAGGCCTGGGATTTCGTAATGCCATTCGTTAAGTTTATATTCCTGTTTGTTTTTAAACGAGTTGCGAATATCGCACTTTTTTATCGTATACTAAAATCTGTATTCGTTTTTTTTTTCAGACAGCCAATTGTTTTGCGATTTCAGATTCAAAGTATTGAATAAAATCTTCTACCAAAATGCTGCCCATGTCTTCGCCGCCATGTTTACGGATTGCAATTTTGCCTTCAGAAACCTCCTTTTCGCCGATTACAAGCATATAAGGCACTTTTTTCACTTCCGTATCGCGGATTTTCTTGCCAATTTTTTCATCACGGCTGTCTACAAAACCACGAATATCTTTAACCAGAAGTCTATCATACACTTCCTGCGCATAATCATTGAATTTATCCGAAATAGGAAGAAT
>NZ_JBQCDF010000065.1:0-4914 GCF_051961495.1 Cytophaga sp.
CTTTTGAATAAATATCTGCTGGGCTCTACTGTTTCATATGAATTTAATGATAAGAATTTTACGGCGATAGACCGCTTCCGGGCGCCAGACTTTGAGCGTTACTGGAATGAAGATGTAACGCGCATCGGGAATAATAACATGATGAGCGGTTCTTTGAACTATACGAAAAATTCCAGTGAGCTTTTTAGTTATTCGTTGAATTACAGAAACAAGGATAATGATCTGAACGGTGTACAGCATGTTGCGCAGTTGTATCAGAAAGCCGGTAATTTATTTTTAAAAGGGGATGCGTTTTTTAATAATACGAATACCACACTCGGTAAGGCAGACTGGCAGAAATATAACGTGCTGGTTTACTATCAAACAAAATTGCTGACACCCGGTTTTCAATACAGCACTGAAAAAAATAAAGTGGTGGACTCTTCAGGCAAGGTCGCACAGTCTCTGATGTATTTTGAAGAATATAAATATTACCTCTTATCGAATGACACAGCGAAATTCAGGTATCGCATTGATTACAGCAGCCGGAATGACAAGCAGCTTTTCAATGGAGAGTTGTTGCCCAATACCCGCGCACAGACAACCAGTTTTACCAGTGGTATAAAGTTTAACTCTGATCACCAGTTGAATGTGGTTACGACTTACAGATACCTGGCATATGTTGGTCCGGTAGCTACACCCAATGATGAAACGGTTATGTCGAGGGTAGACTGGGGCATTAATCTTTTCAAACGGCATGTTCGTTCAGAACTGACAGTGACAACCGGGGTAGGGCGGCAGGCCCGGCAGCAATTTGTGTTTCAACCTGTTGCTACCGGTTTGGGTAATTATGTATGGCGGGATTATAATGGTGATGGCGTGCAACAGATCAGCGAATTCGTTTCAAAGATTTATAATGACACTGCCGAATTTATAAAAGTATACCTGCCATCAAATGATTATTACAAAGCTTATACAAACCTGGTAAACTACAGGCTGGATATGTCGATGCCAAGAAAATGGAAGTCATCTTCTTCTCACGTTCTTAAAACACTGGCTAAATTATCAAACACGGCTTCTATAACACTGAACAAAAAAACTTCAGACAGTAAAATCTGGGAACGGTTTAATCCGGCTACTCCCGGAGCAGGAGACACCAGTTTGCTGGGTTTTCAGCGTGTGATCCGGGCAGTATTATTTTACAACCGTTCAAGTTCGCTTTTCGGGATGGACCTTGCGCTAACTTCCAATCAGTCGAGACAATTTTTAACACAGGGTTTTGAAAACCAACTCAATGATGACCTCACCTATGGATTACGATCTACTTTTAAGCGCATGTTTGCCTGGAAAATAAAACTCGCTACGGGTTATAATAGTGTCAATTCAGATTTCAATGCTTACCGGAATTATTTTATTGACTATAAAAAAATGGATAATGAATTTTCTTATCAGCCGCTTACCAACACACGGATCACGTTACTGGCAGGAATGGCCTATAAAATCAATACCATACAAAGCGGCAACGGAGAAAATGCATTGCTCTATACTGCCGGGACGGAATTGAAATTGAATAAACTGTCGAAACGAACTTTTACAACAACTATAAAATACATCCGGATCAATTCCCGTTTGAATGGCACACAGGAGAACAGTCCGGTTGCTTATGAAATGCAGGAGGCTTTATATAGCGGCAATAACATGACCTGGAATGTTGCCTGGCAGGAGCGCTTGACAAATGGTTTGCTGATATCTTTTACTTATGAAGGTAGAAAATCGGAATCTGTGAAAACCATTCACACCGGTAGGATGCAATTGAGCGCGTTGTTTTAGTCTAATGCTCAACGCTGAAACTTAAAGCAGGAAAGCGACTTTATAAAATGACGATAAGTTTCTCACATCGAATAAATTATCGAATATTCAAATATATTCTATTTAAAGCATTGAGCCTTTAGCGTTAGGCATTAAGCTTAGTGCTTCATATCCCGGATGAGCTTGCTGGCGAAGATAAAATTCTGTAGATCTTTTATATCTGTACCCAGGATGTTATCTTTAGTTCCTTCCCAGATCTTTTCCCCTTTGAACATGAATATGATATTCTCTCCGATTTCAAGCATGGAGTTCATATCGTGTGTAACGACTACCGTTGTAATATTATATTCGTGCGTAATTTCCTGGATGAGATTATCAATACGGATGGAAGTCTGAGGATCAAGACCGGAATTTGGTTCATCGCAGTACAGGTATTTAGAGTTCATCACAATGGCTCTTGCAATACCAACCCGTTTTGCCATCCCGCCACTGATTTCGGAAGGTTTTAATTTTGCCGCATGATCCAGGCCAACACGCTGCAGACAAAAATGCACCCGGTCTGCTTTTTCAGATTTAGACATGTCACTCAGCATATCCAGCGGGAACATGACATTTTCTTCCACTGTTTTGGAATCGAATAGGGCACCGCCCTGGAAAAGCATTCCGATTTCTCTGCGGATCACCTGCTTTTCTTCTTTGTTTGCCTGGGTAAAATTACGGTCGTCGTACAAGACATCCCCTGAATCCGGATGTACTAAACCAACCAATGTCTTCAGCAGAACACTTTTCCCGGTTCCGCTGGCACCGATAATGAGGTTGGTTTTGCCTTGTTCAAAGCTTGCCGATACGTTTTTTAATATGTGTTTATGGTTAAAGGTCTTATTGATGTTTTTGCACTCAATCATAATATTTTCTGTGATTTGAGATTAGTTTAATAGTAATTGAGCCAGTAATAAATCTGCAACCAATACCCCGATGCAGCTATTTACTACCGCTGTGGTTGAAGATTGGCCTACTTCCAGTGCGCCGCCTTTAGTGAAAAAACCCTGGTAAGCTGAAATGGAAGAGATCAGAAATGCAAAAACGAAGGCTTTAATTAATGCGAAACTTACGTTGAACTCATTGAAATCGGATTGAATACCGTAAATGTAATCCTGTGTAGAGATAATATCGCCCAATCTGCCGGCAACAAAACCGCCCAAAATAGATAATAAGGCAGCAAAAGTAACCAGCATCGGGATTGTAATCAGACTGGCAAGTATTTTAGGTAGAATCAGGTAAGAAGCTGAATTAATTCCCATAACTTCCAATGCATCAATCTGTTCTGTTATTCTCATAGTGCCGAGCTGACCGGCGATACTGGAACCTACTTTACCGGCCAAAACCACACAGGTAAAGGTCGGGGCCAGTTCCAGAATGGACATTTCACGCACAACAGAGGCCACAACGTAGATCGGAACAAGCGGACTAACTAAATTGGCAGCAGTCTGGATACAGGTTACAGCCCCGATAAAAGAGGAAACGATGGCTACAATGAAAATTGAATTGGTTCCGATTATGATACATTCATCAATTGTCAGCCTCCAATAAACGATAAATTTTTCCCGTCTTACAAAAAGACTGCCCATTAAAATCATGTATTTCCCAAAACTCTTCATTGTACTTTTAATATCAACATTGATAATCCACCCTTAAAATCCTTACTAAAATAAGGTATATTTAAGTGGCAAACAATTTTAAAAAAATGAATAAACTAGTTATTGTAACCGGAGGAACGAAAGGGATTGGTAAAGCTTTGGTATGGAAATTCGCTTCCCAGGGTTTTGATATTATTACCTGTGCCCGGAATGGCCAAGATCTGGAGCATTTAAAAAGTACAATTTTAGCAGCCTACCCGGGAACGCAAATATATACCTGTGCAGCAGATTTGTCAGAGCCATCGGGCAGGGCAGAAGTGATTAAATTGGTAAAGACCGTTGACCGTCCGGTGGAAGTACTGATCAATAATGCCGGACTTTTTGTCCAGGGGCAAATCCATAATGAACCCGAAGGTGTTTTGGAAAATCAGATTCAGACCAACCTGATGAGCGCATATGAAATTACCCGCGGAGTGGTTGGCCGGATGATGGAAAAACGTAAGGGAAGTATTTTTAACATCTGTTCGATTGCGAGCATCATGGCCTATGAAAACGGAGGTTCTTATACCATTTCTAAATTTGCACTTTTAGGCATGACAAAAGTTCTGCGTGAAGAAATGAAGCCATACAATATCCGGGTGACTGCCGTCTTACCAGGAGCAACTTTGACTGCTTCCTGGGATGGGGCAGACTTCCCACAAGAGCGTTTTATTAAAGCCGAAGATGTAGCTGATTCAATATTTGGTATCTATAATTTGTCTGAGCATACTGTAGTAGAAGAGATCCTGCTGCGCCCTCAACTCGGTGACCTGTAAATAGGAGCTCTGGTAAAATTTATATATTCAGATACATTCATTTAAGTGTTTTAAGGAGCCCGGATCTATCATCCGGGTTCCTTTTTTAGTTTAAATCAATAAATATTTTTATTAAAGCTTTAATTTACTTTTGTAAAATATATTATCTGATTAATAATAATATAAATGTTTAAATTTAGATTAGTCTAAAAAAATATTGAGTGCCGTAAAAAGGAATAATTTTCCCCAAAAATGAGGGGAATTCAGTAAAAAAGTTATCTTTCCTGATATATAACAAAATCAAGAGATGTCTGCAAACGAACTTTCTTCAATAAACACAAAATACTGTCAAAGTCTTACTCAGTATGTTCGCCGGAAATCGAGTGTAGTGACCATTGGAAATGTTCCTATGGGAGGTGATTATCCGATCCGTTTACAATCGATGACAACGGTTGATACGATGGACACCATGGGTAGTGTTGAGCAAATTATCCGCATGGTCGAGGCTGGTTGTGAGTATGTCAGAATTACAGCCCCGAGTATGAAAGAGGCTCAGAATTTGGAAAATATCAAGAAGGAGCTATTGAAACGGGGGTACTCGGTTCCCTTAATAGCAGACATACATTTTACTCCGAACGCGGCCGAGCTGGCAGCAAAAATTGTCGAAAAAGTACGGATCAATCCGGGCAATTATG
>NZ_JBQCDF010000066.1:0-2165 GCF_051961495.1 Cytophaga sp.
TGTGTGATAGATACAAGCCCTGATTGGGATGGAGATGAAAATGCACCCACACAGTGCCAAGTTGTAAATGGAGCCAATACAGGGCACCAACTGATCCTTGTAACAGATGTAAATCCAAACAGTCCTACCTATAATAATACACAATGGGCAGATATGGGAGTGAATACTTCGGCGTGTCCGGTTTCTGTGCAACCTGTTAATGTTACGTATTATAATAATTCTACTGAACCTATCACAATTAGATTTTTTTCTACCTCTAATGCTGCTGAAACCTATTCATTTGATATTCACGATGCCGAAGGCATAATGTCTGTTCCCGCAGGAAATTACAATGTGGAGATGTATGATCCAAATTATTACATCCATGCGTACGACATATGTTCGGGTTTTTATCAGTACGATACCGATGTAACTTTTTATAATATAGATATATCATCCGGTTGCGCAATTATTACTATTGACTAGCTAAAAAAAAGATATGAAAAAATTATTAAGCTCTTTTGTAATACTCAGTTTGCTGGCTTCCTTTAATTATGCCAACAATTTTTATTCATTAAATATTAAAACTATAGACGGAAAGAAAATAGATCTGAACAGTTACAAAGACAGGAAGATTCTATTTATAATTCTTCCGCTCAATAATAATGACAGCAGCATTGCTATTATTAACGCACTGAGCATTTTTAGAAATAAATACAGGAGTAAAATAGAAGTTATTGGTATTCCTTCAATAGAAGAAGGTTTTAAAATAGGGGATGAAAAAAAGCTTAAAAAAATTTACAACGAAGATAGAAAGATGGATATAATTATTACAGAAGGAATGAAAGTGAAGAAATCTTGGGGCAATGATCAGTCTCAACTATTTAAATGGCTAACAGGTAAAGAGCAAAATCAGCATTTTAACCAAGATGTAAAAGGGGTGGGCCATAAATTTTTTGTCGATGAGAAAGGAAACCTTTATGCAGTATTAAGCCCTGCAGCTTCCCTTTATGCACCAGTGATTGACAAGATAGTTAATAAGCCGCCAGCAAATTAAGAATGGTAAAAAAGAAAGAAAATGAATATTCACTATCATAAACTTATCCAATGAATAAGGTGCAAGTAAAACGGGTTTTGCAGTTTTTGGCCATTTATACTGGCTTATTTGTTATAAGTTGTAATACATCTGCTCAATCCAATATGTACGATATTGCGACCGCCTCCGGCAATTACAATTTTTCTTACACCCAGGCCCCTGGCAATATGGTGCCCGTAAACGCAGCAAGTACGGGAACTGCTTATCTATGGCAAAAAAGTGCAACGCCACTGTTTGATGGTACGGTTACCACAGTAGCAACCACTGCTTCTTATAATATAAATACACCTCTTCCTCAAACTACTTATTACCGCAGAAAAATTACTGTAAGCGGCATTTCCTACACTTCCAATGTTATTAAAATAAATGTGGTTTCCCAAAACTGGGAGGATATCAATTATGTAAGGGAACATGACGTTTTGGTAAGCGGGCAAACTGACTGGAAAACGATTGACCAATTGCCCATCGGGCAAAAATTACAAACTACGACTTATCTTGATGGCCTGGGGCGGCCTATAGAAAAAGTGAGTCGCGGAACTGCCGCGCCCCAGGATGGAGGCAGCCAATGGGGCGACCAGGTGCAATTTTCAGTTTATGACAGTTATGGAAGACAAAACATGAAATATCTTCCTTACACCACTACTACCGACAATCCCGGAAAATTCAAGTCGGATCCGGTTGCGGCAGAAACTTCTTATTACGGAAATCCGAATACCTATAATGAAACTTCGGCTTACAGCAGTGTAACCTTTGATAACAGTCCGCTTAACCGGGTTACCAATATCAAAGAGCCCGGCACTTCATGGGCAGCCGGGCCCGGCAATTCAGCAGATTACAGTCTTAATGATGCTACGGATAATGTACAGCAATTTAAAATAGATTATGCCACCGGCTCGCTGCCGGTACTGGTTGGCGCTTACCCTGCCTATACACTGATGAAAACCACTCATACCGATGAAAACGGTAAAAAGGTCATAGAATATACCAACAGCCTGGGCCAACTGGTTCTTACCAAAACAGAACTGAATGATACCCATACAAACGCCTATGACGGCTGGATATGCACTTATAGCGTTTATGATGATTTTGG
>NZ_JBQCDF010000067.1:0-11096 GCF_051961495.1 Cytophaga sp.
AACGAATTCAGGAAAAAGGTCAATTCCATTAATAACAACATGAGCGAAATTAAGGCAAAAGACAAATTAGCTAAAGACAATAGACTAAAAAAGGTAAATACGATTCTAGTTTCACAGCCTAAACCAACGGACGAGAAATCACCTTATTATGTATTAGCTGAAAAGTATAATCTTAAAATTGATTTTATTCCTTTTATACAAATTGAGCAAGTCGATTTAAAAGAATTTAAAAAGCAGAAAATCGACATATTAAGCCATACAGCTGTAATTTTTACCAGTAGAAACGCCATTGATAATTTCTTTAGAATATGTGCAGAGGCAAAAATTGAAGTACCGGCAGAGATGAAGTATTTCTGTATTACTGAGCAAACAGCTAATTATCTGCAGAAGTATATTGTTATAAGGAAAAGAAAAATATTTGTAGGGAAGAAAACCGCTGCCGATCTGGAAGAGGTTATTAAGAAGCATAAAACAGAGAAATTCCTGTATCCATGCTCAGATATTCGTAAGGATGATATTCCAATGTTTTTGTCAAAAAGCGGATTCGAATTTTCAGAAGCTATTTTTTATAAAACAGTGGCAAGTGATTTATCACACCTTGCTGATGTAAACTATGATATGATTACATTTTTCAGTCCATCAGGAATCAGTTCATTATTTGTCAATTTTCCAAATTTTGAACAAAAGGGTACAAGAATTGCGGCTTTTGGGCCAACAACAGCAAAAGCTGTGCATGATGCAGGGTTGATATTAGACGTTGAAGCTCCTTTACCAAACGCACCATCCATGACGGGTGCAATAGAATTATACATAAAAAAAGCGAATAATATTAAATAAGTACAATTTATTTAAGGATTATTAAAAAATATGTAACCTTATTGGTATAAATCATGTATGAATTCACTAGCTTTGTTTACAACTAGATAAACATAGCATATTAATTGAGAACTCCTCATTGCATAGTATATGAAAAAAATCAGTAGAATTCTTTTTATTTTTTTAGGGGTAATGTGTTTGGAAATGTCTGCATTTTCACAGCAAGATGCGCAGTTTAGCCATTATATGTTCAACTCCATGAATTATAATCCAGGATATGCGGGATTAGAAGGGGTAACCAGAATTACAGGTATATTCAGAAAGCAATGGTTAGGATATTCCTCAACAACTGATGCACCAGGCGGGACATCGCCTACAAGTGCTGTAATAACAGCAAATACCCTGCTTCCTTTTCTAAATCAACGTACAGGTGTTGGGGCTAATTTTGTATATGACTCAAAAGGACCAATCAACACTACTGAACTACAGATTTCTTTGGCATATCATTTTAAAATCAAAACCGGTAAACTGGGCGTAGGTTTAAGATCAGGCTTCAGATATGAGAATTTAAATACGAACTGGTATCAGGTGATTGATAGGACAGACCCGATTTATACAAATTTGCTTAATGCTCCTGCAAGCCAGGTAAAACCTGATATCGCTGCGGGTTTATACTGGCAGACACCTAAATATTATATTGGAGTAAGCGCGAGCCATTTTTCAGGAACGAAATATACATATGGAATAGATACAAGTATCGCGTCAAAATTAAGTAGCCACGCTTACGTAACTGCAGGTTATACATTCAATTTCAGTGGTGGTATGTTAAAATTGACTCCAAATGCATTTTTCCAGACCGATACAAGAAATTATACTTACTTATTTGGAGCTACATTAATGTATAATGATAAGTTTTATGGTGGTATCAGTGCCAGAGAGTCCATAGCGAACAAAGAAGTAACTAGAGGCGGAAGCACTGTAGCAAATGATGACATTATTTTCTTGATAGGTATGAACCTGATGAAAAATAATGCATTGAGATTAGGTTATGCATTTGACTATGTAACCAGCGGTGTACAGGCTAAAACAAGAACTTCTCATGAGATCATGCTATCTTATGTTATTCCTACAAAATGGTTGCAATTGAAGCCAATCGTAAGAACTCCAAGATATAGACAAGAAGAGTATTAATTGCCCTTAATTAATTGATAATAAGTTTTTTACAATGTTTTTGAGCGAATTGTAGTAAACTTATTATTAATTGCATAAAAATAATATTTCATTATTATTTGCGTTATTTCAACAAAAATACTAGTTTAGATTCTCTGTTTCGAATTGAAATAGACAATTAGAAATACTTTAACAGGAAACAATAAATAAAAATCGGGATTATGAATAAAGTCAGTGTTATCGGAAAGCGCTTTGCGATCATAGCATCCTTAGCTGGTCTTTTTATGACTCAAAGCTGCAGCAAAGGACCTGCAGATGGAGGAGGAGATCTAGTAGGGGTTCCAGGTCGAGAGTCTTGGGTACAGACAGTACCATATGGTATGGTTGTTTGTCCATCGGGAACTTTTCACATGGGACAAGCGGATCAGGATGTTCCGGCTACTCAAATCAACTTAAATAAGCAGGTAACGATCGGTGGATTCTACATGGATGAAACTGAAATTACAAACAATGAATACCGCCAGTTCATGACTGTCATGCTGGAAGATTCAGTTGCTACATTAGGTGAAGAATACGTAATGACTGAATTATATCCTGACACGACTGTTTGGGTTCGTGATTTTTCTCACCACATGGGTGATCCAATGATGGAATACTACTATGCACACCCTGCATTTGACGAATACCCGGTTGTGGGTGTTGACTGGTGGGCTGCCAAGTATTTCTGTGAATGGAGGACACAACACATGAATAACTGGAGGGCTGAAAACGGTTTATGGCAAATGCCTCGTTTCAGATTGCCATCAGAAGCAGAATGGGAATATGCTGCACGTGGTGGTCGTGACATGGCTAAATATCCTTGGGGTAACCCTTACATCCGTAACTCTAAAGGATGTATGTTAGCAAACTTTAAACCAGGCAGAGGTAACTACTATGATGATGGTTTCATGTATAGCTCACCGGTAGCTTCTTACTTTTCAAATGATTTCGGTCTTTATGATATGGCTGGAAACGTTTCTGAATGGTGTGAAGATGCATATTATGATGCTGCAGTACCAATCGTTTGGGATTTGAACCCTACTTACTACAATGATGATGAAGTTAGAAAAATCATCCGTGGTGGTTCTTGGAAAGACATTGCATACTATCTTGAAACTGGTACAAGAACATTTGAATACCAGGATACAACAAAATCTTATATTGGATTCAGAACAGTAATGACTTACCTAGGTCGTTCTTCTGGTTACGAATTCTAATTTGAGAATTTATTTATTGTAATTAATTAAACTGAACATAAACTACAAATTGTTAAACTTTAAACTTTTGTTACTAAAATGAGCAAGAAAGGCGAAAATGTATTAGAAGACAAGATCATGCCTAAGGTATATGGTCTAGGTGCTGCTGTTGTAATTATTGGTGCTTTATTTAAGATCATGCACTGGCCATTTGCAGGCCCGATGTTGGTTGTTGGTTTGGGAACTGAAGCTGTAATCTTTGCTATTTCTGCATTCCAGAAACCTCATAAAGATCCGGAATGGTCAAGAGTTTATCCGCAATTAGCTGAAGACTTTGACGGTGATGATGATGAGCCTGCAACTCCAACTGGTACTGTTGCTAAATTGGATGATATGTTAGCTTCTGCAAATATTAATGCTTCTGTAATCGGTCGTTTAGGCCAAGGTTTAAACAGCTTGAGCGATAACGTAGCTAAAATGTCTGATTTATCAGATGCTACAGTTGCTTCTTCTGAATATACTACTGCAATTAAAGGTGCTACAGGTTCATTAAACAAAATGAACGATGCATACTCAAAAACTGCTGAGGCTATGTCTGGAATGGCATCTGCTACAGTTGATGCACAAGGATACCATGAGCAAGTTCAAAAAATCACTAAAAACTTAGGTGCATTGAACGCTGTTTATGAAATGGAATTGTCTGATGCAAACAACCACTTACGTGCAATGAATAAGTTCTATGCTAACTTATCTTCTGCAATGGAAAATATGGCTGATGCATCTCGTGATACTCAAGCATTCAAAGAAGAATTAGGCAAATTGTCTAAAAACTTAACATCATTGAATGGTGTTTATGGTAACATGTTAACAGCAATGAGAGGTTAATTCATACCTGGTAATTAAAATTTAATTATTAAAAAATCATCTTAAAAAATATCAATTATGGCTGGAGGTAAAGAAACACCAAGGCAAAAGATGATCGGTATGATGTACCTTGTATTGACAGCCTTGCTGGCTCTACAAGTAAGTTCTGCGATCATGGAAAAATTCATCTTCTTGGATGAAAGTTTAATGTATGCAGTAGGCGTTGCTGATAAAAACAATGACGGTACTGTTAAGAAAATCGACAAAGCTGTTGCTGATGGCGGTGGAAAAGATAAGGCTGTATCTGAAAAGGCTGCACTTGTTAGAGCTGAAACTGCAAAGGTTATCAAAATGATGAATGATCTTCGTGAAGAAATGATCATCAAATCAGGTGGCCGTGAAGAAGATGGTTCTTACAAAGGTGGTAAAGAAGAAGAGGCTATCGCGGTACTTATGGTTGGTACTGAAGGTTCAAAAAGCGGTAAAGCTTATGCATTACAGGCTGCATTGAACAAATTCAGCCAAGAAACTTTACCTGGTATCGTAGGTAAAGAAATGCCGAACAAAAAGATTGCTTTGGACGGTAAAGAAGATGAGAAATATGCAAAGAAACCAGATCAAAAATCTAAGGATTTCGCTAAGTTGAACTACGCTGAAACTCCTTTGGTTGCTGCTTTAGCGGTTACTGCTACATTCGAGTCTGAAGTTAAAAAACTTGAAACTACTGCTCTTGATTTATTGGCAGCTCAAGTTGGTGCTGCGGATCTTAAATTTGATAACGTATTCCCGGTGGCTGTTGCTAAGTCTAGCACTATTGCTGCAGGTACAGATTACGAAGCTGATTTATTCTTAGCTGCATCTTCTTCTGCGGTTAACCCGACAATGAAGAGAAATGGTTCTCCAATTCCGGTTGAAAACGGTAAAGGTAAAGTTAAATTCAAAGCATCTGCTACTGGTTATGATGCAGAAGGTAACTCTAAGCAAAAATGGACTGGTGCTATTACAATCAATAGCAAAGGAAAAGATACAACTTTCACACAGACATTTGACTACGTTGTTGCTAAGCCTGTAATCCAGATCCAATCTGCTTCAGTTAACGCTTTATACTTACGTTGCGGTAATGAATTAAGTGTACAGGTTCCTGCATTAGGAGCTACTTATAATCCTTCATTCACTGCATCTGGCGCAACTCTTAAGTCTTTGGGCAAAGGTGTTGTCGTAGTAGTGCCTACAAGCGCTACAGGTGTTAAATTAAACGTTTCAAGTGGTGGTAACGCAATCGGTTCTCAGGACTTTAAAGTTAGAGGTATTCCGAAACCTACTATCATGGTATTGAACAACGGTAAAGAAGTAGATCAGAAAAACGGTATGACTGCTCCTGGTCCGAGATCTTTACAAGTCAAAGCTAAAGCTGATGAGTCTTTTGCACAATTCTTACCTAAAGATGCTCGTTATACTGTAACAAAATGGAACGTAATGCTAGCTAGAGGTAAACGTCCGGTTACTCAGCAGAACTTCAGTTCTGAAGTTGCAAACTTGAGCAGCTTTGCTTCTCAGGCTCAGGCTAACGATCGTTTGATCATTGAAGTTCAGGAAGTTTATCGTACGAACTTCTTAGGCGAAAAAGAAAAAGTAAACATTGGTACACCAATCTTTACTGTTCCTTTACAATAATATTAAAACTACTGTATTATGAATAAAATCAGTGTTATCGCATCTATCGTTTTCTGTTCATTAGCCTTTATGGCTAATGCACAGGAGACTCCTGCAAAGCAATGGGAAGATCCATATGCTACAGGATTCAATAAATACTCAGTTCGTCCTATTCATACATCTGATATCATGTATAAGAAGACGTTAATTAGAGCTATTGATTTGAGAGAAAAACAGAATTTGCCAATGTTTTCAAGAAATCGCGAGATTTCAAGATTGATCATTGATGCAACTCTTGCCGGTACTATCACTCCATATATGAATGATTCATTGGAAAATGGTGCTAAGCTATCTATCGATGAATTCAATGCTTTATTAACAATGCCAAGCGATCAGCCGGCATATACTCCGGAAGATACATTGATGATGTGGCAAAATGAAGATTACTCTTACAGAGCAACTTCAACTGGTGGAGATAAATTCTTCCCAACTGACATCTATCAGATGGAGATCAAAGAAGAGTGGTTATTTGACAAGCAACGTTCAAGACAATATTTCGATATTGATGCTATAACGTTCTATATTCCTGCTGACCACCCTTCAAACATTAAAGGGATTCAGTATGCTTTAGCATCATATTCTTATAAGGAACTTTGCGAAAAGCTGTTTAAAGATAACCCTAAGGCTATCTGGTTTAACCCTCAGAATGAAAGAGAACATAAAAACCTTGCTGATGCATTTGATCTGAGACTATTCAGTTCTTATATCATCAAAGTTTCTAATCCGAAAGATGCTTATTTAACAGATATCTACGGCGGAGATCAATTGAAAGGTCTTATGGCTTCTCAGTGGGCAGCATTCGAATTACTTGAATACGAACATAACCTTTGGGAGTTCTAATTTATTTAATTAACAGATACGATAACACCTGTTATTCATAAATAAAAAAAAGTCCTGCTAATTGGCAGGACTTTTTTTATTTATTCCAATTCAGTAAGTTAGTTACTAATAACTTTTAGCTGTTTGCAACCACTTTTACCCTAATTTCTTTTTGATATTATATTGAGACATTCTGATGAATTGCCCGATACTGAATTTGACCATTAACAGACTGAATAATGAATTTGTGACAAGGTATCTTTTCCCTAACCGCTTTGGTTCCTGAAAGAATCTATAAAGCCATTCCAGACTTATCTGCTGCATCCAAAACGGAGCGCGTTTCTGTACGCCTGCATAAACAGTAAAGGCGCCCCCAACACCAAGCATGCAACTATTAATCTTGTTTTTATTTTCAGCCATCCATTTTTCCTGTTTAGGACAGCCCAAGGCTACCAGAACAAAATCAGGATTCGATGAATTAATTGTATTTACGATCTCATCCTTCTCATCCTGGCTTAAGGCGCGGAACGGCGGAGAATAATAACCTGCAATTTTCAAGTTAGGATGTTCAACAGATATTTTATTGATTATTAATTTTAGCACATCATCAGTCGAGCCATAAAAATAAATCGATAAAGATCTGGATTCCGCAGCATGGATGATCGAAGGCATCAGATCCATTCCTGCAACCCGATCCTGATGAACGCCATAAATCAATCCCATTGACTTTGCCAAAGGCATGCCATCAGGAGTTGCTATATCAGCACTATTTACAATTCTAGAAAAATTTTTGTCAAGATAAGCCTCTATGACCATGTGTACATTAGACACACAGACATAAGAAGATTTTTTCTGTTGTGATAAAAAAATTATTTCTTCAATGAAATTAGTATAAGTTCCAACAGAAAGTCGGGTGTTCAACAATTTTCTTTTTTGCATACCCCTTGATTCTCTACAGCTAACTAGAAATTAATTTGATTCAAAGATAGTTATAAACGCATATCTATGTATTGGTATGCACATAAAAAATTTATCAAGACTCGAAGTTTTAATCTTTATATAAGTATATGAATGATAAATTTAACAAAAACAATATTCTCATTACCCAGAAAATTATCGGAAGTAAATCAAGTATTTAAAATATTATAAAAAATGCTTTTTTATTAATACTTGTTTTAGTTTAATTATGTGGACAATGTTTTCAGCATTAAAACTGGATTTATTATAGGCAGGTTTTTTTAAAATAATTAATAGCGCAAAATTTGTCTGATGCTAAAAAATAAATTCAAGAAATATTAAAATGAAATTATTTTTATTTCTTAATAAATTACAATAATTGACTTAATTTTAGGTAATAGTAGATATAAAAAAAAGTATATTTACTGTATTGGAATAATCTATAAAAAAATCACTATGTATAGGCTTTTGGTATTCGTCTTATTTTTGGCTGTCATTACTTCTTCTTGTAATAGTACTAAACATTCGATTTATTTCAGGAAACTTGGAGACGTTTCATATGCGTCTAATATACAGGCAGAGACACCGGTAATAAAAAAGAATGATTTACTGAGTGTAAATGTTAGCAGCCTGAATGCCGCAGCATCAGAAGTCTTTAACAATTCAATCGGAAAAACATCAAATACAACAACTATATCGGGAACCATAAACCAATCTTTCGGTTATTTAATAGATGCTGATGGAAATCTTCAATTCCCAATCCTGGGAATGATTAAAGCTGAAGGTTTAACAACAAAACAACTAGAGGACACGATCAAAGCTGAATTATTAAATCGTAAGCTATTAGTTGACCCTATTGTGAATGTTCGTTTTTTAAATTTTAAAGTATCTATAATGGGTGAGGTTGAAAGACCTTCCGTTTACAATATTCCCAGCGAAAAGGTAACGCTGTTGGAAGCGCTGGCATTGGCCGGAGATATGACAATTTATGCAAAGCGTAATAATGTATTATTGATTCGTGAAGAAGGAGGCGAGAAAAAACTAGTGCGATTGGATCTAAGTTCTTCAGATCTATTTTATTCAGAGTATTATTATTTAAAGTCGAATGACATTATTTATGTCGAACCAAGGAGATCTAAGGTAGCGACAACCCGGCCGCTTGGAACATACTTATCTGCCGTATTCAGCGGTACTTCATTATTAATTTCTCTTATCGTTATTTTTAAATAAAATGAGTCAAATCAACAAAAATATCAAAGCTCACGAAAATAATCTGCTTCATATAATTACGTATAAGTTTTTACCTTATTGGCCATTATTAATTGGCTTGATCGTATTTTTTATGGTCGGTGCCGTTGTCTATATGCGTATGGCATTGCCTAAATATGAAGCAACCGCAGTGCTTTTAGTAAAAGATGAGAAAAAGGGATATGATGAATCCCGAATGATTGAGGATCTGAATGTTTTCGGAACAAAGAAGATTGTTGAAAACGAATTAGAGGTGATGCAATCCCGTACTCTGATGAAAGAGGTGGTAAAATCCTTGGGGCTATATGCGCCGGTTTTAATGAAGAGTAAAATTAGAACATTGTCGGCATATTGTACATCGCCTATTTCTGTGCGCGTAAAAAATCCGGATGAAATTATCGAAACAAATGAAGTATCTTTTACTTATGATAGTATAAATAGGCAAGTAGCTATTGAAGGGAAAAAGTATCCTTTGGGAGAATGGATTAAACTTCCTTATGGAGAATTAAAATTTGAAAAAAATACAAATTTAAAGCAGGCCACAACAAACCCTCTGTACTTTTCACTGATTCCTATCAAAAAGGTAGTGGGTTCAGTACTTCAGAACTTAAATGTAAAAGCTGTCAATAAATTATCTTCTGTCGTTTCATTGCAGTTTGTAGACGAAGTCCCGGAGAAAGCTGAAGATATTTTGAATGAATTGATCAATGCTTACAATCGTGCCGGCATCAATGACAAAAATGCTTTGGCAGACAATACGATGAGTTTTGTTGACGATCGGTTGCAGCATGTTAAATCTGATATTGATTCGATTGAAAAGCAAATTCAACAGTTCCGGTCAGAGCAGGGCGCAATCAATTTGAGTGAACAAAGCTCTCTTTTCTTAAAGAACGTTGGAGAGAATGATCAGCAAGCGGCAGTAATAGATATGCAATTGTCTGTACTTGATCGTGTACAACGTTTTGTTAATTCAGGCAAATCAATTGGAACAGTAGTGCCCTCAACTCTTGGCATCAGTGATCCTGTACTATCCCAGCTTTTAACAAAGCTTTCTACTACAGAGCTGGAGTATGAGCGATTAAAGGCAACAACCGGAACCAATAACCCTGTTTTAACAGCATTGTCAAATGAATTGAGTCAGCTGCGTTTGAATATCATTGAGAGCATTCAAATTCAACGAATAAATTTAATTGCCAGCAGAGATCAGTTGAATGCCACCAACAAAAAATATTCCGAAACATTACAGACAATTCCTGAAAAGGAAAGAAATTTATTGGAGATAAGCAGGCAAAAAACAATTATCAATAATGTTTATGATTTCTTACTTCAGAAGAAAGAAGAAACAGCTTTATCTTATGCTTCAACAGTACCTGATAGCAGAATCCTGGATGTAGCAGAATCTTCAATTAAACCTTCGAGTCCTAAGAAGACAATCGTATTTCCCGTTGCGTTATTCTTAGCATTTGTAATCGCATTCGGCATTGTTTTCGTAAAAGATTTTATAAGCAGTAAAATTCTTTTCCGGTCAGAAATAGAAAATCTTACTGGTATGCCGGCAATAGGCGAACTTGGCCAGATAAAAAACAATGAAACAGATACAGGGAAAATAAATTTCTTTAAGTGGCAATTGTATCAAATCATTGCCGGACTGAATCTATTTAATAAAGACAATACAAAGAAGAAAATCCTGGTAACATCCAGTCAGGCAGGTGAAGGGAAAACTTTTGTCTGTTTAAATCTCGCCAAAGAACTGGCTGCCGCAGGCAAAAAGGTAGTATTGATTGACCTGGATTTTAACAGTAAAACGCTTTCACAAAATTTTCAGACAAGCAATGATAAAGGGCTTGCAGAATACCTGAAAGGTATGTGCGGTATAGAGCAGGTAATTACTCCAACAGAAATTGATAATCTGTTTATCATTAAATGCGGACAATTGGAATCCGGGTATGCGTCTTTATTTTCTTCAAACAAGATACACGATCTTTTATCAAATCTTGAAACGGGCTTTGACCTGATATTAGTCGATACTATATCAATTGATCCGATAACGGATGATTTAATATTAGAACAATTTAGCGACATAACCTTGTATGTTGTCCGACATGCATTTACACCAAAAGTTATATTCCAATTTGAAAATACTGATAATCGTTTGATCAAAGTCAGCAATGCGGAGATTGTATTTAATGGGGTAAAAACAAGAGGGTATTTAAAAGGTTATGGTTATGGTTACGGTTATGATTATTTCCATAAAAAATCTTTTCAGAATACGTA
>NZ_JBQCDF010000068.1:0-2825 GCF_051961495.1 Cytophaga sp.
GAAGAAGCTGTTATCACAGCTGCCGGCAATGCATTTTCCGTTACGCTTATAGAAGAAGATATCCTTTTACACCCATTTGCATTGGTAACCTCTACTGCGTAAGCACCGGCCGTTTTTGCTCTGTAAAGAGCTGCAGTAGCTCCATTGATCACGGTTGTATTCTTAGTCCATTTATAAGTAAAACCACTTCCTGCATTCGCTGTTAACTCCAATGAATCGCCAATACAAACTTTTGTTGCAGGAGAAGTAATTACTGCTGTAGGTAATGTATTCTCTGTAATACTCACAGGCGAGGATACTTTTTTACAACCCGTAGAGTTTGTCACTTCCACTGTATAAGTACCAGCTGACTTTGCCTTATAAGTAGTTGCAGTAGCACCATTGATTAATGTTGTATTTTTATTCCACTTATACAATAAACCTGTACCGGTATTTGCTGTTAGTAAAATTGAATCTCCTGTACAAATTGCTGTTGACGGAGCTGTGATTGTGGCCGTTGGCAATGGATTTTCCGTTACAGCTATAGCTGCCGATACTTTTTTACAAGCATTTGCATTGCTCACCTCAACAGTATATGAACCGGCTGCTTTTGCTTTATATACAGAAGCCGTCGCCCCGCTGATTACAGTTGTATTGTTTAACCATTTATATGTAAGACCTGTTCCTGTATTAGCTGTAAGAGACACTGAATCCCCTGTACAGAATGCCGTACCGAAAGAAGTAAGTGTTGCTGTCGGCAATGCATTTTCTGTCAAAGCAATGACAGATGAAACCTTTTTGCAACCATTGTTATTCGTTACCTCAACAGTATATGAACCTGCTGTTTTTGCTTTATAGATAGCAGCCGTTGCTCCACTGATCACAGTCGCATTCTTCAGCCACTTATACGTTAAACCTGTTCCTGTATTAGCAGCAAGAGCAACCGAATCTCCTGTACAGAACGCTGTAGCAGGAGAAGTAAGGGTTGCCGTTGCAGCGGGTGTTTCTGTTATAATAACGGGAGCTGCTGCTTTTTTGCAACCACTCGTGTTGGTAACCTGAACAGAATAATCACCTCCCGTTTTCGCTTTGTACGTAAGAGCTGTAGCTCCTGAGATAGCTATGGAATTTTTATACCACAGGTATGTTAATCCAGTTCCTGAATTAGCCGTCAATGCTATAGAATCTCCTGAACATAGTGTAGTTGAAGACGCAGTAATGGATGCCGCCGGCAATGCATTTTCAGTTATTGCAATGGCTGTAGATGTTTTTTTACAACCGCTTGAATTTGTTACTTCAACCGTATAAGATCCGCCAGCTTTAACTTTATATGTTGCCCCCGTTGCTCCTGAAATTGTTGTTGCATTTTTATTCCAGGCATACGTTAACCCTGTACTGGTATTTGCAGAAACCAAAATCGAATCTCCTGTACAGAATGCCGTTGACGGTGATGTGATTGCTGCTGTTGGTACTGCATTCTGAGTTACCAAAACAGCGTTTGATACTTTGCTGCACGCGCTGGCATTGGTTACCTGAACCGTATATGTACCAGCTGCTGTAGCAGCATATGCAGAAGTTGTGGCTCCCGAAATCTGGACAGCATCTTTATACCATTTATACGTAAATCCTGTACCGGTATTCGCAGTCAAGGTTAATGAACTTCCTGCGCAGAAGGATGTTGACGGAGATGTTATCGAAGCTACACAGCTGGCAGCATAAGATACGACCAGTTGAGGTCCTTTCCCCCCTGGGTTTTCAGAAGATTGGAAAACAGCCCGCTTAGCATTATTATTTGGTGTAACAAGTACAACTGTCACCAGATTCTGATTTGCCGCAACTTTAGCTTTGATTAGAGCTGTTAAATCCAGATAATAATACTGATCTGCAGGTGTCAGGTTAGTAACAGTAATAGAATCGTATTTAACTAATAATTTGTCAGGCTTGTTATTCCAGGTAATTGCATTTTCCGTCCAAAGATTATTTACTCCTTCATATGCAATTACTTTAAGAGAATTCACATCTGTTTCTGTAGTTAAACTACCATACAGTTTTAATTTTACTGAAGTAATATCTGCTGCATTGCCCAGAAGCGTATTCAGGTCGAACATAATATATGTTTCCCTGTTTGGCGTTGCAGAATAATTTTTAACAACCAGGTCGTTTGGAGTTGTTGAGCCATAAGTGATGTTCGCATTCGTTCCGTCATAACTTGTGTATTGAACAAATGCATCCTGTATAGGCGTGATGCTATCCTTCGTTACCTGCGTTTCCTGGAACAAGGCAGTAAAGGTTGTGTCTTTGTTTGCCGTGCTATATGTCTGGTTCGCCGAGCCACCATGAGACCAACCGGTAAATGTATATACTTTCCCCTGGAATGCCTGCGGTGAAACCACATCAATGGTACGATTAACACCTACCACACTTTGTTGTGTATTTGGAGTTACTACAGGCTCATCATCTAACTTTAGCGTTAAACCCGCAGGAATTGTCTTCAGCGTTATATTCTTTAATGTCGGCAGCAAATTTACATAAGCCGTATCCGTTAAACCGCCGGCATCTGTAACAACAACATATATTTTATAATAGATGTCTGTATCGGTATGACCGGAAACAGGTATGGTTGCGGAAAAACTTTTACTGCCAGTAGCAGGTAATCCATCATGTGTGTGCGTATTGTGATGCAAGTCGAAATGCCACGTAAATGCACTTGCCGGCAATACGCCGTCCTGCGCATCCGTTGCTGTTGCCACAAAATTAAATACTTGTCCGCCAACAAAAAGTGAATTGTTAGCAGGGGCTGTTGTGAAAGTAACTGTTGGTTTGCTGTTAAATGCTGTAACGGTCAA
>NZ_JBQCDF010000069.1:0-12781 GCF_051961495.1 Cytophaga sp.
CCTCACTTCCCCGCCAATGACCAGTGGTTATACCTATTCATGGCTAAAGGTTTCCGGTAGCGGAACAAGTGTTCTGGTACCTCCAACCACACTAACAAATATAAGTTCATATCCAGGCACGATCGCAGCTCCTGATTACACCGGCATTACAGGCTTGGCAGCTGACGCCGGCACGTATGTATTGCGCGTTGAAGATGGGAACGCAGGAAATTCTTTGTGCTACGCAGAAGCTAGCGTAGTCGTGATTGTTAATCCTAAGCCTGTCATTACGGGTGTTCTCGATGTATGCAACGGATCAACTACTCAATTATCCGGTTCAGGTACTGCTGCCACTAATACTGCGTGGACATCTGCTACACCAGCCGTGGCAACCGTGAGCAGTACAGGTTTAGTAACAGCGGTTTCAACAGGAACAAGTAGAATAACATTTACAAGTGATAAGGGCTGTTCGCAAACAGCTGTTGTTACTGTAAACGCTCTTCCTACGATCACTGGGACTTTATATGTTTGCGTTGGTTCAACAACTACCTTAACCGGTTCTGGTACACCTGATGCTACTACTCCGTGGGCATCTGCAACACCAGCTGTAGCAATCGTGAGTAGTACTGGAGTGGTATCAGGTTTTGCAGCAGGAACAAGCGTTATTACTTATAAAAACAGTAACGGTTGTATAAGAAGAGCAACGGTAACAGTAAATGCGCATCCAACGATCACCGGTACATTAACGGTTTGTGTTGGTTCAACAACAACCTTAACCGGTTCAGGTACACCTGACGCAACAACACCATGGTCATCGGCAACCACTTCAGTGGCAACTGTAACTTCAGCAGGTGTGGTAACAGGAGTTTCAGCAGGAACCAGCGTAATCACTTATAAAACAAGTGCCGGTTGTATACAAACAGCTACAGTAACGGTGAATCAATCACCTCCGGTAAATGTTGCCATAGCAACACCGGCAACAACTGTCTGTGCGGGAACAAATGTAACGTTTACATCTATACCTACTAATGGAGGAACAACGCCAACATATCAGTGGCAAAAAGACGGAACAAATATCGCATTCGCAACAAACGCAACTTATTCAACAACAGCAGCAGCAAACGGCGATAGCTACTCGTTAATTATGACCAGCAATGCCACCTGTACCACAGGCAACCCTGCAACCTCAAACACCATCGTACTCACTGTAACAACAGTTGTTGCTCCGGCAGTAACAATCACTGCTGCACCAGCCAACACAATCTGTGCGGGCACAAACGTAACGTTTACTGCCACTCCCGACAACGGGGGTATCGCCCCAACCTTTGAGTGGTTTATCGGAACAGCGTCGCAGGGCGCAGCAAGTACAACAGCAACAACGTTTACCAGCTCCACACTCACAAACGGTGATCAGGTCTTCGTAAAAATGATAAGCAACACCGCTTGCGCAATTACACCTTTTACAAATTCGAATGTAATCAACATGACTGTACATGCAATTCCGTCACCATCGGTGAGTGCAATAGCAGACAAAACGAGTGCCTGTCCGGGTGATAATATAACCTTTACAGCTTCACCAACGAATGGCGGTACACCTACTGAATACCAATGGAAAAACAATGGTACGATTATACCGGGAGCAACAAACGCAACCCATACAATAATGGGAACTGTTTTAGGCAGCCCAAACTCTGTTACTGTTGAAATGGTAAGTCATGCAACATGTGCACCGTCAATACCCGTAGCATCCGCACCTGTTGTTGTAACGATAACATCAATGCCGGTAGCTGCCGTTAGTATAAGCGCCGATAAATCTGTCATCTGCGCAGGTAATCCTGTTACTTTTACAGCAACCGCAATCAATGCCGGCAATCCATCATATGAGTGGTTCTCTGGCAGTGCCGGTTCAGAAATCTCTTCGGGAGCTCCCTCAACAGAAAAAAATACTTTTACTACTTCAAGTTTAACTGCCACAAACAATTCGGTATTTGTTAGAATTATAAGCAGCCTTTCGTGCGCAAGCACTGCACCAATAACAAGTAATACCATAAAGACCACTGTAAACGCCGGTATTAGCAGCGGTATTATCGGTTCAGACCAGACAATATGTTACAATAGCATCCCTTTGAACATCATTCAGACATCTTCCAGTAATGCTGTAGCTCCTGCTTATTATTGGGAAAGCTCAGCAAATGGGGTCGTTTGGGTGAATGCGATAAACAGCTCAACAAATCCGTCCTATACATTTACGTCACCATTAACAAGTGATGTTTATATCCGCAGGGTTGTTACTGATATAACCGCGCCTGCGCCATGTAATGTAGCTGCAAGCAATGCTGTACATATTACAGTACTGCCTTCTCCTTCTTATGATCCGGGAACCATTGCAGGTGATGAAACACTTTGTGCCGGCGGTTATCCATCTATGATTACAAGCGTAACTACTGAAAGTGGTGGTTCTTTTACAAACACAACAGGATATAGCTGGCTGGTTTCCGATGACGGAGTTTCAAACTGGACAGTCATTGCAGGTGCTACGAATGCACAATACCAGCCGGGCATGCTTACCAAAACTACCTATTACAAGCGTGAAGCTTATAATTACAACCTTTGTGACCCATCTAACAGAAGCAGCAATATTGTTGTAAAAACAATAACACAGCCGGAAGTAGTTTCTGTTTCACTCAACGATCCGGGACAGGTATGCGCAGGTTCTGCGGCCTTTACCTTTACTGCAACGGTCCAGGCAACAGGCTCCGGAACCATCATCTATCAGTGGTATGTTGGAAGTATGTTTACAGGTAATACCTCTTCAACATACTCTTATACACCTGTATCAGAAGATAATGGTAAAACAATAAAAGTAGTAGCAACCACGTCAAACACCTGTAACTCGGGACCCGCAACATCAAACATCGTTACACTGGACATTGTTCATGCAACTACTCCAACTGTAACGATCACTGCTTCGAACAACCCAAGCTGTGCAGGGTTACCAGTTACTTTTACAGCAACAGCTACGGGTACCGGCAATAGCCCGACTTATCTATGGTATGTGAATGGTGCTGCAGCAGGCTCAGGCACAACAGGACCTGTAACGAAGAACGTCTTCACGACAACAAGCCTTGTAAATGGCGATAAAGTAGAAGTTCAGCTTACTTCCAACCTTGGCTGCCTGATCGGTACCAATCCATTCACATCGAATGTAATCACGATGGTGATCAAACCGATCCCTACGCCGGTAATCAATGAAGGCGACCAAATCATTTGTGCAGATAAGTCTTTCAAATATACTTCTACCGTTTCAATGGGTACGACATACCAATGGATAAGAAATGGAGTTCTCATTCCGGGAGCAACAAACAGTACATACACAACTAGTCTAGGGGGTATTTATACAATACAGGAAGATAACGGAACATGTAACCAGACTTCTTCGCCTGTAACACTTACCATTGATCCCTGCGGCGCTTTCAGTACATTCATTTCCGGACCAAATCCAATTATATCCGGACAGCAGAATACTATTTACAGCGTATTCAACCAAAATGGTTTTTCTTATGAATGGATAGTTGTTGGCGGAACCATTGTAAGCGGACAAAATACGAATGAGGTGACAGTCGATTGGGAGCCTTTTACTACCGATGCCACCACACCTTATTCAATTTCTGTCAGAGAAACAAATCCATCACAACAAAATAAAACTACAATATTAAATGTAAGTGAACTTACAACCGGTGTTGCTAAATCATTTACTCAATCCGGCATTACATTATTTCCGAATCCAACAGCAGAATCTTTCAACATTGAAATGCCGGAAACCGGTATAGCCGTCCACTATGAGATCATTGACCTGACAGGTGTTTCCGTCGCTCAGGGGAATTTTATTTCGACCGGTAATGCTGAAAAAATTACAACTGGTTTTGGTGCTGGTATGTATCAGGTAATCCTGCGTTACAACAACACGGTTACTTGCGGCAGATTGAGTAAGGTGCAATAACAGATCATCTATTTATAAAACAAGAAGCCGAACGTGTTTGCTTAGGTTCGGCTTCTTGTTTTTATACTTATGAATTATTTTTTCAACCAATCTAAAATCCTACCTGATAACCAGCCAGCAAACCAATGATGTTTCGTTGCAGGGTATACTCAAAACTTTTATTGGTATAGGCGACCAGGTCATAGTAATAGTTTATTCCTAAAAATATTCTTGAATATTCACCAAGTGGTATTGAGCCTTCCATACGTCCCGAAAGACCAAATGCATAAGGATGTGTTACAGCCTTCAATTCATTGGTTACCGGATGACTTGCAAGATTATATATTTCTCCGCTTTGGCTGATTGCTGTCATGCCTTTCATTCCGGCATATACAGCCAGTCTATATTTTTTTTCTAGGGGAGTAAGCGTATACTTTACATGCGTCATAATACCTGCATATAATGTTTGATTTGAATACGAAACAGTATTATTATTCAATGTGTCAGAATATTTCTGTTTAATGTAGTCTGCAGAAAAGCCCAATTCCAGTCCGATTTTTTTGCTGAGGCTTTTAGCTACAGCAGCTGAAAGCGAAAAATTATATTCGCCTTTATGTGCATTTTCCCAGTCCTTCTGCGAATAGCAATCACACGTATTCATATAATTAATTACTATACCTGAACCCGCATACAATGAAAACGTGTGCTTTTGAACTTTTGGTTCTTTTGTGATGTAAAATTTTTGTTCAACAACAACGGGATCCTTTACAACGATAACTGTATCATACTCTAAACTGACAGTGGTATCTTCGACCTGTGCAAATGAGTGAAAAAATAAAAACAGAAAGCATGTAGTAACGAAAAAGCGAATCATTAGTTATTTTTTTTCTTTTTGGTCTTCAACGTATCAACTTTATAAATTGTATCCTGCTTAATAATATATACAGGCTTTTTAACAACCTTTTTAGGTGTATTATTTGTAGGGGTAGATACTTTTACATTTGTGGTATCAACTACAACGGCATGCGTGCTTGAGTTTTCTTTATTCTCTTCCGTTACAGAAATATTTTTGATTGAATCAACTGCGTTGGTTGTTATAGCCTGCGTTGATAAAATTTCTGCAGATTCTCGTTGGGACTTTTGGTTTACAGGTAAAGCTTGATTTTGCTGAGCTCCGGAGCTGTTCTCCCCAGTACCTTCCGGTAAGGCTGTTGGGTTTGTTGTTTTTTCAAGCTCTTCTGGTTTTATAGTATCAGCAGTTGAATATCTTTTGAATGCAAAAAAAGCAATAAGGATTATGCTACATATAAGTAAGACGATCCTTATATAAAACATATTCCTTTTCCTTACCATCGTCGATTCGATATTATCCCAAAAATCTTCATCCGGAAGAACTTCATAGCTCTCCATTTTAGTTTTCATGATCTTATCGAATTTATTTTCCATTGAATTCATTTTACTTAACTATATGAATTAATGATAATGTATTCATTAATTTTTTTCTTGCCCGAAGCAAGCGGATTCTGGAAGTCTCTTCTTTAATACCCAACAGACCAGAAATTTCCTTATGCGATAAACCTTCAATACCTGCTAAGTTAAATACTATTCTATATTCTTCCGGTAATTGCTGTATATGCATCAATATGGTTTGTTCGTCCAATTGCATGAACGAATTTGTTTCTTCCGGGATTTCATTTTCTTCAGCATCATCCCATTCATTAACATCTGCAGAATAGTTGATGATGTTTTTTTGATTTTGTTTATATTTTGATAATGCTGTATTAACAACAATTCGTTTTAGCCACCCTTCAAATGAACCGTTTTTTTTAAAGGAAGATAGCTTTTCAAAAATTTTAATGAAGCTTTCCTGCAAAACATCTTTTGCATCTTCCTTATTCGACATATACCGGCATGCAAGGGCAAAAAGTTTGGGTGAAAATATTTTATACAGACTTTTTTGAGCATGCACCTGCTTTTTGATGCAGAGGTCAATCAGCTCATTTTCTGTATATATATAATTTTCATCTTTCAGCATGTATAGTAGTAATGGCCTCAATAAAAATATATCCCTTTATAATTATACAAAAATAGCTGAATAAAAGCTGTTTCTGAAGAAAATATTCAATTATGTCACCTTTTCTGTAACGAATACACAAAACGTGGTCTTATAATTGCACATGGTTAAATTGAAAATCTGATATAATTTTAGCATGTTAAAAAAACATTCTTTTTTATTTACCCTTTTTGTTGGTACAATCCTTTTCAGTAACTGTTCAAATAAACAGTGTTTAGATCCTCAACCCGGAACCGGTCTTTCTTATCCGGTAAATGATACGGTTATTTATACAGACCTTTCCAATGTTGCCTTTCCATCCTTGCTTGATGTCCAGTTCAAAAACGCAGATTATGGCTTTGTTGCCGGTATCAATGGTTTCATAAACAAAACCGTTGATGGTGGCAAAAACTGGGCAGATGTAAGTCTGCCCACTTCAGGGAATATTTATGTAATTAATTTTTTTGATAACAATCTAGGTTTTGTTGGTATAGGCAGTGGCGAGGTTTATAAAACAGTTGACGGAGGGAGCAACTGGACCCAAATAACTACTCCCAGCAGCGGTAATAATTATATTGAATTCCAATTCTTCGATGCGAATACAATTCTAGCCGCTGGAGGGTCTATCATAAGAGAGGGCGTAATGATGAAATCCGTTGATGGTGGTACAAGCTGGAAAGAAATTTCCATTCCCGGCAGTCAAACCATTTATGATCTTGAGTTTTTGAATCGTACCGTTGGCTTTACTTGTGGTACGAATAATCAAATCTATAAAACAACAGATGGGGGGGCTACCTGGATACAAAAAACAATAACACTTACTACGCCTGCATCAAGCTTAATAATCTATGGGAAAATAAAATTTATTGATCAGAATACTGGTTACTGTGTAGGCTTTTCAACCAGCTATAGCGAAAACTATATTTTAAAAACCATCAATGGCGGCGAGACATGGAACCAATTGCCTTCACCAGAACAAACTACCGCACAAGCGGATGTGTATACTTCTATGTATTTTGACAGATCCGGCCAGCCTTTCATAGTCGGAGGCAATGTTGCACTCAACACACCTGCTTTAATTACCTCTGAAGATGAGGGAGCAACCTGAATACATGTACCAATAACTGCTGCACACAGACTCACCGAAAGTATATATGTTGATAGCGTAGCTTACCAGGTTGGATTAAACGGAACTATAGTAAAAGCCATTAACAGTGCCCTGTAATTGTAATTATATTTTTGACTATTTTTTTGGCTGGTGCATGTGATCAGTAGCCTTTTCACATGCATCCATTTTTATAACCTTTACAGCTTACGCTGCTTTACATTTCGCTGCTTCCTTATCATACCTTACAAACAGATATAAATAACATGCCCTCGAAAGTCTGAATATATAAGGTGATATCGCAAAGATCAAAACAACAAAGCTTATAAAGAATTCCAGATAAGGAAGATCAAACAATACCGTTAAAAGAAACATCGGTACAAACAACATAGTATATAAGCCATAACTCAAATACATAGCGCCATAATAGAAACCTGTTTCAGGTTCCATCGGCTGGCCGCAGCATTCACATGCTTCAGGCATCAGGTGTGATGTCTTCCATACATACATATTCGCGTGTGTAAACATTTTCCCTTTATGGCAACGTGGGCATTTCAGGGTTACCAGAGATAGCAGTGTACTGTTTAATGGTTTCATAACTATTTACTTTTTGTATGTGGAATTTTAATTGATTCTTTTTCTGAACTCTTCCGGAGTTACACCAACATATTTTTTGAAGAATTTGGTGAAATACGAATTGTCGTTGAAATTTAATGCATAAGCAATTTCAGAAATGCTTGTTTCCGGATTGATCAGGAAACGCTTTGCTTCCAGTATAATGCGGTTACGGATCATTTCACCGGCCGACATTCCTGCATGGTCTTTACATAAAGCATTTAAATGATTCGGCGTTATATACAACAAGCTTGCATATTCCATCGGAAGTTTTAACGTGGTGAAATTTTTTTCGATCAGCTTCTGAAAATTTTTAAGCAAGGCATAGTTATAGTCTGGTGTTTGTACCGCATGATCCGAATGTGTGTGCTGATCCAGCAGAATAAAAATTCTCAGCAGCAATACACGGATCATATCCCAGCGAAAAGCCTTTTGTCCGGCAGTCTGCAGAAGTAATTCTTCGAAAATGCTGACAATTGTTTGCGCTGTATCATCTGAAAGATTCAAAACACTTTCCTGTGTGTTCCCGCTAAAGAATGAAAATGCATCCAGATAATCCGGCCGTAATAAAAATGAACGAAAGAAAGCCGTTGAAAAATTTACAACATAACCTTCCATCTCGCCCTCAAATTCCCAGGTGTGCACCTGACCGGGTATCATAAAATAGATTTGATTTTTTTGAATAACAAAGGAATTAAAATCTATACTATGTGTTCCTTTTCCACTGGTAAATAGAACCAGGTGAAAAAAACTATGGCGGTGCGGAAAATGTAAATTTTTATGTTCTTCCAGATAAGAAGAAAGTCTGTTCACTAAGATATCATCTTCCTTAAAATCTGAAAGTGTACAAATATCTATGGATGGGATGGCCTTTAACATAACACAACAAAGATAGAACATCCATCTTTTAGATGATGGTAATTTACATCCTTTCAATGGTACTTTTTACTTGTTGGGGGAAATTGCGGTATATCACAAACCGTATAAAAACAAAAGTTGGCTGTAACATGCATTTTCAACGGACTAAATCCTGAAATATACGCTGTTTACAGCCAACAAAATCGTAACGAACTTCAAAATGAACTTATCGTTCTAAGTTCATTTAACTTAATTCAACGGGGAAAATTAACCCTTTAAGGACAAAAGTTGGCTGTAACATGTATTTTCAACGGACTAAATCCTGAAATATACGCTGTCTTACAGCCAACAAAATCGTAACTATCTTCAAACAAACTTATCGTCCTAAGTTTGTAACTAAATCAATGTATTGAGTCATGGCGCTTTCTTTTGTAATTCCTTTAAGCGATTCCCATGCATTAAACTTTGCAATTCCAGCGATATCAAAAAAATTAGTCGGCTTTTCTATGTTCACATCGCCTTCCGTAGCCTGCTTATACAGACTGTATAATTTCAATAGATTTTCATTTGACTGTGCCGGCAATGATTTGGATGACAAAACCGATTCTTCAAATGCTTTAATTAAATCCATGATTTATTATATTTCAAAGTTATGTAATATATTATTAATATCCTATTATTTCTTCATAAAATGCTTAACGTACTTCCAGTAAAATAGTTTCCTTATAAAAAGGTATCTTTGTGAAATAATCCAAATTATTTTGAAAACGTCCATATTTGAACAATCAAGTGATATTTTAATTACTTGCGCCCCTGATCTGAGCCCCATAACAGGAAGAGAAATAAACGCTCTTTCCATCCCGATCAAGCAAATTCTGCCACACGGAATTGTTGTTGAGGGTACGGCACAGACTGCCATGTATTTATGTATGCACCTGAGAACAGCTAACAAAGTTCTCTTTTTATTGAAAGAAACAAGAGCTGTTAATCCGGATGACCTGTATAAAGTTTCTAAAAATATTAACTGGGACAATTTTTTCTCCAACACTTCTTATTTCAGCATTGATTCTTTTGTTCAGAATAATACGATTCGTGATACACGTTTTGCAAACGTGCGTTGTAAAGATGCCATTGCCGATTACTTCGTTGAAAAGACCGGCAAACGCCCTGATTCAGGGCCATTGCGCAACAACGTCGTAATCTTTATTTACTGGAGAGAAAGCAGCCTGTCTATTTATCTTGATCTCTCAGGAGAACCGGTTTCAAGGCACGGTTACCGGGTCAATCCCTGGAAAGCGCCAATGGCAGAGCCTCTGGCGGCAGGGGTCGTAATCACCTCTGAATGGGATCCTGCTACTCCGTTTATCAATCCTATGTGCGGCAGTGGCACACTGGCTATTGAAGCAGCGTTGATCGGTACAAACAAAATACCCGGCTTGATCCGTGATGAATATGCATTCCAGCATATAAAAGGTTATGAAGAAGAAACCTGGCATACCATGAAAAAAATGGCCTTAAAAAATGTGAAGGATTCTCTACCGCATAAAATTATTGCATCCGACCACGACCAACGGGCACTTGATGCCGCCAGGACAAATGCAGAAAAAGCCGGCGTTGACCATCTGATTGATTTTGTATTGAGCGATTTTCAGGATACACCTGTTGAACCGGGCGCTGAAGGTGTTGTGATCCTGAACCCAGAATATGGTGAACGTTTAGGACATGAAGAAGCCCTGGAGCTGACATATAAAGAGATTGGAGATTTTTTCAAGAAAAGTTGTGGCGGATATAAAGGATTTGTATTCACCGGAAATCTGGAGCTCGCAAAACGTATAGGACTGAAACCAAAACGCAAAATAAAATTCTTCAGTGCAAAAATAGAATGCCGCCTGATGCAATATGAATTGTATGCAGGCACCAAACGTACCGTATTCAAAACTGAGGAATAAGTTTAAAGTAATAAGTAATACGTTTTAAGATTTTCTGAAATATTAATTCTTAAAATGTATTCGTAGAACTTATACATCGGTCCAGCTTCTGAACAAGGCCGCCTGCCCTATCCGTTGTCCTGCGCCGTCTGTCAGGTTGCAAAGCAAAACATTTTCAATAACAAATCTATTTCCCTGTGAAGATATCCGTGTACCTCTGAAATGGTCAACGTATCCTTGCCTCTCAGCAGTATCCAGCAATTGCTGGCGGTCCTCTGTACTCCCCGGTTCAGCTGAATATTTAGAAGGCAGTTTTACGAAATCTTCCCAATCAATCCTCCATAACTGCTGAGCCGTCATATTCGCATAATTGAATACCGGATCAGCCTCAATCCCATGCGATACAACAACGAAGGGTGCATGGTACAGCAGATAAGACTTATATTCATCTGAATATCCAGTATCAAATAACGCCACACCTTTTATTTTATAATACGTTTCAAGAATAATCTTACTTTGATTGATCACAGCTGGCAATAACCAATGTGCCTGAATATTTTTTTGCATATTAATCTTTTATTACCTTTCAGTATTAGAATGAAAAACCTGAAGTCATTCTGTAACTTACCGTAAGTTATGCTTAAAATATCATACGAACAATTTCTAAAATTCCCTCTGTACGTCTACTCATTGTTGAGTGGCTTTTTGCTCATACTTTCCTGGCCTCCGTCATCGCTAGGCCCGCTGTCATTCATTGCTTTCGTTCCTCTGCTATTATTATTTGATTCCATTCAACAGAATTTCCAAAAAAGAAAAGTTGCGCGCTTTTTCTTTCACACATATATAGCTTTGCTGATCTGGAATGTCGGTTCTACCTGGTGGGTATATAACTCAACTGCAGCAGGTGGTATTTTTGCCATGACAGTGAATGCTTTACTGATGTGTGTTCCCATGCTGTTTTTTTACGTGGTACGCAAAATTGCTGCTGAACGTATCGCGCTTGCATCCTTCGTACTTTTTTATCTGTTGTTTGAATACTGGCATCTCAACTGGGATCTCTCATGGCCATGGCTAACCCTGGGAAATATTTTTGCAAGCAATACGTTTCTTGTTCAATGGTATGAGTATACAGGCATGTTGGGCGGTTCGCTATGGATCCTGTTATGCAATACATTAATTTATGCTGCGTTTAAATACCCTGCAAGAAAAACATTACGATTCATTTCAGTTCTTACCATGCTCGTCCCCGGACTGATATCTGCCATCATTTATTTTACGTATGCGGAATCCGGCGCTGAAGTTGAAGTTGTAGTAGTACAACCAAACATAGATCCTTACAATGAAAAATTCAGAAGCTCAAAACATGCAATCCCATATGAAATACAATTTGAGCGCATGCTGAATTTGAGTGAAAAAGTACGTACCCCTGAAACAAAATTTATTCTCTGGCCCGAAACAGCACTACCAACAGACATTAATGAAGACCAGCTGCTACAGCATCCATTTGTAGGACAATTGATGACCTATGCAAATAAAAATCATGTCAGTATTTTAACAGGCATTGATTCGCATCGCTTTATGGATGAACAACACAAAAGTTCAACAGCCCGTAAGACTGCAGCCGGAAATTTTTATTACGATATGTACAACTCTGCACTTATTGTTAACCCCGACGCTTCAATGGAGATCTATCACAAATCACGCATGGTGCCAGGTGTAGAAAGCCTGCCTTACCCTAAAATTTTTGGTTTTGTAACATCGAGCTTAGGCGGAATCGTCCAGACCATTGGGAAAGACAGTATTGCCCGGGCCTTATCAAATTCTAATGGAGTGTCGGTTGCTCCGGTCATTTGTTATGAATCTGTTTTTGGTGAATACGTAAGCGACTTTACACAAAACGGTGCAGACTTCATCGGCATCATTACAAACGATGGCTGGTGGGGAAATACCGCAGGTCACAGACAACATTTTGAATATGCACGTTTGCGTGCCATTGAACAGAGACGATCTGTTGCAAGGTCTGCCAATACAGGTATCTCAGGCTTTATTGACCAAAAAGGAAATGTGCTGCAGAAAAATTCATACTGGATCCAGGATGCACTTGTTCAAAAAATAAAAATGAACAAAGAAAAAACCTTTTATACCAAACACGGAGATTTTATTGGTTTCTTTGCGCTCATCCTTTCTCCGCTATTATTAGCTGTAACAGTATTCTCTTTTTATACAAGAAAAAATGTTTGATCAGGAAAAATTAAAACAACTTA
>NZ_JBQCDF010000070.1:0-19866 GCF_051961495.1 Cytophaga sp.
ATGATTTATGAAATGGAATAAACCTAAACATCACGATTATTAATTGCAACTTTGTATAATTTAATGCTAAAGGTATATGGGTTGCAAACCCGGCAAATACAGGCTGGAGCATTATAAACAATAGCTTTTATCAAACGGCAGCATTTACCTTAACAACTCCGATGGAAATGATCTCTATCGGAAACGGTACTGGTTATCTGATCAGCGGGAATTACCTGGGCGGACAGGCGCCTAAGTGCGGGGGATCTTTATATACACTGACTTCAGGTATTTATACCACTTTTAAAGGAATTTATTTTTCGTTCAGTAGTTCCGGGGCCAATACAATTACAAACAACACCATTCAGAATATAAGTTTCAGCGGTTCGAATTACAGCAGCATTTATGCATTTACAGCCATCTATTTAAGAGGAAATGGAGACTTTACCTGCGGAGGTGGCTCTGGTCTGGGCAATACCATTGGCAGTATAACCAGTTCGGGCAGTATAAAATTCAATAACCCTTCTGCCACCGGCGGTACAGCCGGCTTTTGTGCCATACGCGACAGTTCTTCAAGCCTTACAACAGGATTCAGTAAAACCATTTCGTATAATACTATTGGAGGTATTGATATAAATACCGGTTTAACAGGAGAAGTTTCAGATATCATTTCCATTACCAATGGCAGCTCAAAAGGTGCCATTATTGATAACAATACCATTGGCTCAACAACAGCTCCTATTACTAATTCAGGCATTGCGGCATTAAACGTAATCAATAATACGTTTGCAGCCCCCTTCACTGCAACCAATAATATCATCCAGGGTATCAAGCAAACAAACGCTGCTGCAATAAACACACTTACAATCATCAAGAGCTCCGGCAATACAGACATGACTTGTACGGATAATACAATCAGCAATATTACTTCCGCAAGCAATGCATTGGTAAGTGTCATCAATTATGCAGGCGGCTCGAGTACTGCTGTTACAGGAAATTTTGTAAACAATACCATTAATACGATTTCACTAACGAATACAGGCAACGGTACTGCATTAAATGTGTTTGATATTTCCTGTCCGGGTAATATTTTTCTGGATGTAAATACCATTGGAACTACAGCCACAGGTAACATAACGATTGCCGGAAATGGTATCACCACATTAAGCAGCGCCTTTTGCGGCATCATTTTAACAAACGGTTCAAGCCCGGCCTCCATAACAGACAACACCATTCAGGGAGTCACCTTAACTTCAACAGGTACAGGCAATGGGTTTATCGGTGTAGGCATTTCGGGAGGGAGCAGCATCATTACAGCCAGCGGAAATACCATTCAAAACATCAGCAGTGCAACTTCTTCAGCCGTGGAACATGGTGCTATCTATATTGACAATACGAAGACCGGACATTCTGTTTATGGAAGCTATATTTCTTCAATCGCATTTACCAATACAACCGCCGCCACTATCAATACCGGGATTTATTTGGGTTGCAGCGGAAACAATGGTGGAACGACAGAAAAAAATCTTATCATAGGTCTTTCAAATGCGTCAAGTTCAACATCTGCCAAAGTAATTGGTATTGAATACACCAATACATCCAATTGGGCAATTGTAAACAATATTATTCTTTTGGATAATACGGGAGGAAGTACTACAACCAGCTTAACGGGAATAAATATTTCGTCTTATGGAATCGGGCAAGCCTATCATAATACCATAAAATTATCCGGTACACAAACCGGTGCGGCTGGCTCTTCCTGTATACTATCCAACAGCACCGCAGGAACCTTCACGATAAAAAATAATATATTCCAAAACATTCGTACCGGTGGTTCGGGATTTTTTTATGCAGAAAATTATCCTTCAGGCCCTACATTTACAACAAATAATAATTACCTGGAATCAAGTACTCCTGCTAATATAGCGAGAAAAACAGGAACAGATTATGCCATTGCAACCTGGCAATCAACAGTTGCAGCAGCTTCGGTAAGTGGTACAGCTACTATTGATGCTTCAGGAAGAGTAACCAGCGCTTCTTTTGCAGGTGCGAGTAAAGGTACTTACATCGCAATGGTTCCAACGGATATAATAAGCACTACCCGCAGTACAACTGCACCATGGATGGGTGCGTTCGAAGGGCCGGGAATGACGGTATTATCCATCACACCTGCATCCTACTGTGCCGGCGCCACGATCAGTGTTCCCTTCACATTAACAGGCAGTGCTTATTCCGGAAATGTGTATACCATTGAGCTTTCAAGTGCAGCAGGCAGCTTTGCATCACCCACGCCCCTTGGTACCGGCTTAACAACAAGCCCCAAGACGGTAACCATACCACCTGCTACTCCAGCGGGAACTGGCTATAGAATCCGGATCAGTTCAAGCAATCCTGTTTTAAGTAGTGCCGACAATGGAGTCAACCTTACCATCAATGCATTGCCAACCGTTGTTGCAGCAGCACCAGCTGCTATCTGTTCAGGCAGCTCCACTTCCATTGCATTAAGCTCCGCACCTGCCGGAGCAACCTTTACCTGGAGCAGAAGTGCCGTTACCGGAATTACACCGAATACAGGCAGCGGAGCAACAAGTACCATTGCTGAAACCCTGACAAGCACAAACAGTACAGCAACAACCGTTACTTATTCTGTAATACCAACATTAAGCGGTTGTACCGGAACAGCCGGAACAATCACGCAGTCTGTAACACCCGCTCCAACAATCAGTGCAGGGCCCAATCAAACCGTCTGTGCGAATGTGGCCAATGTAGTATTATCAGCAACAATTGCGAATGCAAGTGGCATGGTCTGGAGCAGCTCCGGAACAGGATCATTTACTTCAACAACTTCTGCCAATACAAACTATGTTCCCAGTGCAGCTGATAAAAGTGCGGGATCTGTAGTACTTACAGCAACTACAACCGGTACCGGAACCTGCTCTGCCGTTTCAAATAACTTAACAGTTACATTCAAACCTTTACCTACGGTAACATTTACAACGCCATCACCCATATGCTCCGGTTCAACTACTGCAATCGCTTTAACTTCTACTCCTACTGGTGCAACCTTTACCTGGACAAGAAGTGCTGTTGCAGGAATTACACCCAATACGGGAAGCGGAACAACAAGTACAATCACTGAAACACTGACCAGCTCCAATACGACAGCTACAACGGTAACGTATACGGTAACTCCCACAGCCAACGGCTGTACCGGAAATACAGCAAGCATCAGCCAGGTTGTGAACCCGCTACCTGTTCTTACTGCTGCCACTCCTGCTGCTATCTGTACGGGAAGCTCCACTTCCATTGCATTAAGCTCCACACCTGCCGGAGCAACCTTTACCTGGAGCAGAAGTGCCGTTACCGGCATTACGCCCAATACAGGCAGCGGAGCAACAAGTACCATTGCTGAAACCCTGACAAGCACGAACAGCACAGCAACAACCGTTACTTATTCTGTAATACCAACATTAAGCGGTTGTACCGGAACAGCCGGAACCATTATGCAAACCGTAACACCTAAACCAACCATGAATGCAGGGCTGGACCAGGCAGTCTGTGCCAACGCTTCGGGGGTAACATTGACAGCTACTTTTGCGAATGCGACAGGAATGATCTGGAGCAGTTCGGGTACAGGAACATTTACATCAACAACTTCTGCCAATACAAACTATGTTCCCAGTGCAGCAGATAAAAGTGCGGGAACAGTAACGCTTACCGCAACAACTACAGGCAGCGGTTCCTGTTCTGCAGTATCAGACAACCTGATCATTACATTCAAACCATTACCTGCCGTAACGCCGGTTGCCACTACAACCATATGTTCCGGTACAAGTACGACAATCGCTTTAACCTCTGCTCCTACCGGAGCTACCTTTACCTGGACAGCAAGCGGAACGCCGACAGGCTATTCAAACGGCTCAGGAAATACCATCAGTCAAACCTTGGTCGGCAATGGTGTTGTTACCTATGTGGTAACTCCAACACTCAATGCCTGCACAGGTAGTACATACAGCATTCCTGTAACTGTGCAGGTGCCTGCTGTTACACCGGCGGCACTCTCACCGGGTACTTTAGGTGTTGCTTACTCTCAATCATTCAGTGTTACGGTAATGACAAGCCCAACATGGTCACTTATTGGCGCATCCCCTCCCGGCTTGTCTTTATCTGCGGGCGGTTTGTTTAGCGGTACTCCGCAAAACTCAAACAGTTATACATTCAATATTAAAGCGGCACAAGGTGCATGCTCCGTAACGCTTCCATATACGTTCGCCATATCAACCAATTCGACTACCTGGAATGGAACAACATGGAGTAATGGTGCTCCGAATGCTACTACAGATGCAATCCTTGATGCGAATTACACAACAACTGCTGCTGAAACATTTGCTGCCTACAATCTCACAGTTAATGCAGGAAGTACCTTCACCCTGGCAGGTACAGCCAGTGTTACTGTCAACGGGAACCTGATAAATAATGGCGTAATCAATCAAAAATGTACAGCCGGATTAACGGTGAAAGGAACTACATCCGGCAATGCTGTAGTTGTTCAGCTTCCTGTCATCTCTCCAACGGTTCTAAATAATGGGAAAGTGAATACAGCCTATTCCCAAACTACTGCATTTTCAACAAGCTTTGGATTTGCTCCTGTATTTACAGCATCCGGCTTGCCAAGCGGACTAACGATCCCCAACGATGGAAGCAATAAGATCAGCGGCTCTACACTTACCAGCGGCACTTTCCCTGTAATCATTACTTCGAATGATGGCGCATGTACAGTAACAAGTCAGCCAATCAATTTATTGATTTTAGATCTTACGAATCCAAATTTACAATTCACCCAACAGTCTGTCAGTACCACATACGGAAATGCCCCATTCTCGGTAAAAGCCGTAAGCAAAAGTAGTGTACCTATCACGTATTCAATTAGCCCTGCTACGTCTACCTGTGCACTTGTAGATCCCAATAGCGGTCTGGTTACTATCTCCTGTGTTCCTCCGGGAAATGTATTTTCCGTTGTAGCGCATCAAATTATTTCAGCTCAATACAAAGATGCCACAGATACCATCAATATTTTTGTTACAAAAGCACATCCTGTCGTTACACTTTATACCGTTCGCGGAGTCATTAAAAATGACAGTGTTTTATTTGATTATAAATTACCACAAGGATATACTTCCGAAACAGGTGCCAGTGTGACGTACTTCCAGTCAAGCGGAACAACGGTTGCAACAGTCGATAACACAACAGGTATCATTCATGGAATTGCACCAGGTTCTTTTGACGTTTCCTTTAATCTCGCAGCAACGGGAAATTATTCCAGACTTGATACAACCTTTTCATTTACCGTATACGATGCCGCTGTTCCTCCAACTGCAGTTGCTGACACGCTTATCTTATATCGGAGTGGCGGGGTTTTGGGAGATGGTACCATCAACTTATTAAAAAATGATTATGGGGTTACCAGTCATTTGAGTATTAATCTTACAGATATTGATATTATCAATCCGGGCAACCAGGATATTTTCTATTCGCCACCGGTAGGAACCTTTGAGCTGGATCAGCAGACCGGCGTATTAACGGTACATCCTGCAAAAGGATTAACAGGAACTGCCCGGATTGGATACACTGTAACTGATTCTTCCGGCGTTGTTTCAAACATTACGTATGTAACAATTGAAATTTTGAATTTGCAAGACCTTCCGGATTTGAAAGCCAACGAAGTAATGACACCAAACTTAGATGGCCAAAATGATGTCTTGTTTATTGCTTATACAGATATTAATAAAAACAATCACATATCCATTCAGGACGAAGCAGGAAATATCATTTACGAAACCAATAACTATCAAAACGACTGGGCCGCTAAAAATAAAAAAGGCGAAGACGTGGAAGCAGGCGTTTACATATTTGTTTTCAATGAAGAAGACGGACAAGGCAGAACACTCCGAGGATTTATTCAGGTGGTTCGGTAGTTGACAAGTTGGATTTGACTTACGGTTTATCACGACCGATAAAACGTTCCTTGCCGAGTAAAAAATTGATGGCGCGTACCACATTGCGTTCAATGCTTGCTTCGGTTTTAAGATGCGAGATATATCGTACAATCTCCAGCTGCAATGACGGCCGCAGCTGATCGTACACATGCTTTGCTGCTTTATTTTTAGTAAGCGCGACTTTTAATTTAGGATGCATGGCAATTTCCCGTGGTGCATCATCATAGTGTACCTCAAAAACCGCCGTATCTCCTACTTCTTTACCGGAAGCCTTTCGCATTGGTGTATTCAGGTACAGGCGCCACGCTCCGCTGTATTTAATCAACGTCTGAGTAAAAGCATGCCCGTCAATGGTCATCTTCACCGGAATCTTTCCTTTATCTTTTCCCGCTTGTTTAAAAATTCCATTCAACACAGGCTCGGGCAAGTATACATACGGATTGATACCGATCAGTTCGATCGTGGCTGAAAAAGTATTTTTCATAGTGATGATTTATGGGTTATAAATTATGAATGTAATTCCTGAGTAATTCATAACTCATAATTTATAATTCATAATTAATTTCATTCCACGGTCAAGACATTCTTGCTATCAATATTCGTGCGTTTGTCAAAATGAAACTCAACGAATTTCGCTTCATCTTTTTTACCGCTTACTGGTACGGCAATACGCCCCATCTCCAGTTGCTTATCATCAAATACTTTTGCTTTCAAAGTATCTGAATAATCTTTATTGAAGATCACATATACCATCAGTAAATTGTCAGTACCCAGACTATCGCTGGTGATATAGGTTTTACCGAACTCAAGTCCTTTGCTTTTTAATCCTTCAGGCAGGTTAACTTTTACATCAAATGCTTTCACGACGCCTTTGGATGCGCCTTCGATAAACTCGCCAGCCGTTTGTCCGGCTACATTACCGGCTTTATTGATACCATCTTTGATGTTATCGGAAGAGCAGGAAAAAAGAATAAAAGCAATGATTGGGGCTAACAGCTGTTTCATGGTATATTAAATTCAAAGATTTTAAATGAATATGGAAGAAATTTACCACACTTCTTCAGTTTAACAAAATTTATTTTTTCCAGATGAAACTAAGCGAATAGTGATATTTATCGGCTTTATAAACGCCTTTATAAACATGTTCATATGGAATTGTAAAATAATTAGCTACGAGCACGTCTTCGTCCCCTAAATACTTCTCTATACCTGTATAATCACGTTTATTAAACGCTGCCAGCACTTCTTTATAATATACCCTCAAAGCCGGATCAAGCTGTACCGAGGTCTTATCAGAATCCATTTCAAGCAGAAAATACAGGTATTTGCTATTCTCCTGTCCCAGCCATTCAAGCTGTATCACCTTATGATCCTTATCAAAGACAAATGCGGTATCATAGACCAATTCTTTTAATACAGCAGAATCATTTTCTACTTTGTAAATCAGCAACAGCAGTTCATCATTCTTTGTAGAGCTCAGACTCATATCCTCGCTCAGATCCGTGGACGAAACTGTCAGCTGTACCTGCCGTAAAACAGCTGTCTGCGCCATTCCGGACAAGCTACTGATTAGAACAATCAAAAGAACTATATACTTTCCAAATAATTTTCCGTTGATTCGGTTCGGACCATTCATAATTTATAATTCATAATTTATAATTATCACTCTGCATTAACAGTCCCGCAATCCCCATCATCATGGCCATCCAGAAAACCGGATAACCCATTTTTACAGCATCCACCTCTCTATCACCAGTTCCAAAACCCGGACAGATCCAGATACTCAGCATACTCAAGGGAAGCACAGCCAGACCCAACAGGAATAGATAAACAAAATGCATCTTTTTTATTTTCACCATACATGTTTGTGTAATCAACCAATAACACGCAGTAAAAAAAAGTAAAAGTAAGAAACCCAGCAGAGCAAACAGATAGATATTTGTAAAGAACATCCGGTATGGCAATGTTATCCATATTGCCCCTGCTATGTAACAGAAGATGCCGGCAGTATATAAAAGTATAAAAGCTATAACACCTCTTGTTGTTGGTAAACTTCCACCCATAACAAAAGGGGTCATAAAAGCCGCCACAACAAAGCCTGTCACAACAAAAGGTGCATACAAGGTTCCGTGCAGCCAGCTAAGGCCATGCCACCCTTTAATCAATAAGATCTCTCCCAGCCATATAGCAATGGCTGTTAATGAAAGTAGAAAAATAACAAGAAGGTTCTTTTTTCTATTTTCCGTGTTCAAATATTGTTGAACCTTTAGCAGGATAGTTTTCATTTAGTCTTAAATAGAAACTCAAGACTAAATATAAAATATTTTCCAGCCGTTTGAAATTTGTTTTTTGGTATTTGGAATTTTATCCGAATCTATATCCTCTCTACTATAACGCTGCCACAATCCGCTTCAGCTGATGTACATGGCGCACCGTATGAACGGTCATAAACTGAATCCATTCTGTGCGGGTAAGCGTACCCATGCGCGGTAATTCAAAATCCAGGCATGTTGGAGTCAGGTCTTCTTTTTTATTTATAAAATCTTTAATTCCGTCAATACGTTTTGTTAGTCCGCTTAACAAAATGGTTTTATCAAAATGCCCGGTGCTCGGTACAATAAAATCTGGTGATTTCATTTTTACCTCAAAATTTAAAAAGGCAGCTTTTACAGGAACAATCTTCTCTTCTACCGGACGTGTTGTAGGTTCCGTCTTACCATTCAGAACAGCAGCAATACCATAGGATTTAAATAAATGATCGCCCAGTTGCCCGGCTGTCCAGCTGCCTTCAAAAGGAACGGTATTTAATTGTTCTTCCGACAATGGTTGCAGCAAATGCATAAGCTCATCTGTAATCTCTGCAAATGCTGTTAAAAGTTGTTCGTGTGTCATATCTGTGCTGATGAATATTTGTATAAAAATAGACAATCCGGTTAATATTTATACAGGGAAATAGCGACAGAATGCAGGGATGTTTGAGACAAAAATATTTTGTAGGCTAAATTAAAAAGCAGTCTAAGACTGCAAAAAATAAAGGCACAATTCGCCGCGGCGAACCGCTTCGCTAAGACTTGCGCCAAAGGCTGGCGCCAGAGAAAATTATTCTATAAAATAATAAGAGGCGCAATAAATCGCGCCTCTTTAATACTATATTCAGTTTTAAGCATTAGGCATTGAGCTTTTTGCAATCTTCCAGCTGTTTGGAATTTGTTATTTGGAATTTGTTATTTCTTTTAGACGTACCGTCACTGCATTCTTATGCGCATCCAACATCTCAGCGGCCGCCATGGTTTCAATCACCGGACCAATCTGTTGCAATCCTTCTTTGGTAATCTTCTGGAAAGTAACCTTACGGATAAACGAATCCAGCGAAACACCTGCATACGCGGTTGCATAACCGTTTGTCGGCAATGTGTGGTTGGTACCTGAAGCATAGTCACCGGCAGACTCCGGTGTATACGGGCCGATGAACACAGAACCTGCATTTACGACAAGGGGTAGTAAAGCATCTACATTTTCAGTCTGTAAAATCAAGTGTTCCGGCGCATAGAGGTTGATCATCTCCATGGCTTCATTCATATCTTTAACTAAAAATGCTTTGCTGTTATCCAAGGCTTTTGCAGCAAGTTCTTTGCGCGAAAGCTTCGCCAGTTGCGCTGCTACTTCTGCATCCACACGGTTGATCAGGTCTTCGCTATCACTCACCAGTACCACCTGGCTATCGGCGCCGTGCTCTGCCTGCGACAATAAATCAGCGGCTACGAAAGCTGCATTTGCCTGTTTATCGGCAATCACTGCAACTTCAGATGGACCAGCCGGCATATCAATTGCCACACCATACTTCGTTACCAATTGCTTGGCAGTTGTTACATACTGGTTTCCCGGGCCAAAGATCTTATACACCTTAGGCACAGAAGCCGTACCAAAAGCCATGGCTGCAATGCCTTGCGCGCCGCCTGCTTTTACAATGGTTTTAATGCCCAGTAAATTTGCCGTATATAAAATCGCGGGGTGAATCTTACCTTCTTTATTCGGTGGCGTGCACAACACCAGTTGCTTGCAGCCTGCAATGCCTGCGGGTACACCCAACATCAGGATTGTTGAGAACAAGGGAGCCGTTCCGCCCGGAATGTACAAACCTACTTTTTCAATCGGTAAGCTTTTTCGCCAGCAATTCACGCCCGGCATTGTCTCTACACGGATCTCCGCTTCTTTTTGTGCCGTATGGAATTTTTCAATATTATTTTTTGCAACCTGAATCGCTGCTTTCAATTCTTCCGAAACCAATGTCTGCGCTTCTGCAATCTCTGCATCCGTAGCCAGTAAAGACTTTGGTGCTGCACCATCGAACTTCAGGGCAAAATCAATCAATGCTGCATCTCCGCGTTCCTGCACTTCTTTCAGAATAGCAAGCACTCTTCCTTCCAGCTCCACTGCCTCCATGACAGGACGTTTGAGCAGGCTGCTCCAATCTTTTTGTGCGGGGTATTTGTAGACGATCATATTTAGTATAGAGTACAGAGTACTGAGTACTAAGTACAAAAATTTCTGATAATTGGTTCTCTATTTATTTATCTGGCGCCAGTCCCGCTGCGCTAAGACTTGCGCCAGAGCTCTTTTAAACAGTAAAGTGTAAACCGTAACTAAGAAACGATTTACACTTTACACTCTAAACTTTACACTTGTTCCTGACCACTGTCTACTGACAACTGACCACTACTTAACTATCTTCTCAATCGGCAGCACCAGAATGCCTTCTGCGCCTGCCTCTTTCAGTTTGCTTAAGATCTCCCAGAAATCACTTTCCTTCACCACAGAATGCAGCGAGCTCCAGCCTTTTTCTGCTAATGGCATTACTGTTGGACTCTTCACGCCCGGCAACAATTCTGTAACCTTTTTAATCGCGTGATCCGGAACATTCAGCATGATGTATTTTGTCTTCTCCGCATTTTTAACGGCCGAGATACGGAACATCAATTCATCCAGGATCACTTTCTTTTCAGCACTCAACTGCGGACACGCCGTTAAGATCGCTTCGGAACGGAACACTACTTCTGTTTCCTTCAGACCGTTGCTGATCAATGTACTTCCTGAGCTTACAATATCACAGATCGCATCTGCCAGACCAATACCCGGTGCAATTTCAACCGAACCGCTGATCTCATGGATACTTGCCTTGATATTGTTTTCAAACAGGTAATCCGATAGAATATTCGGATACGAAGTAGCAATGCGCATACCGTTCAGGCTTTCTTTGCCCACGAAATCCATTGCCTTCGGAACTCCAATAGACAAACGACACTTAGAGAAACCCAGCTGACGTACGGTATCCATTTTCTTGCGTGTCTCAACCGCAACGTTTTCACCAACAATACCAATATCTGCTACTCCGTCGGCAACATAACCGGGAATATCATCATCTCTTAAAAATAAAACCTCTAAAGGGAAATTATATGCAACTGATTTCAGGGTGCCACCACCGCTGCTGAATTCGATACCACATTCTTTGATTAATTTGATTGATTCTTCACTCAATCTTCCCGACTTCTGGATTGCCAGACGTAAAACAGTTGACATATTTTTTAATTATCTTTGAAATAACGACAAATATGGCACAATTCTCTTACTTTATAAAGTAAAAAAGCAGTAAATCCCTTGCCTCTCATTCAATCCACATACAAACGTCCTTTATTCCTTGCCGGCAAGCATCTGGAAACCATTTACCCGGCTTTATTCAGACCTGAGGCTCAGCTTGTAACAGAAACGGAACGACTTGAATTGCCTGACGGCGATTTTCTTGACCTCGATTGGTACAGACAAGGATCACCTTCTTTGATGATTCTTTCCCATGGTCTGGAAGGAAGTTCCAAAAGCCAATATGCCCGTTGGATGGCTAAACGCCTGTTTACGGAAGGCTATGATGTACTTGTTTGGAATTACCGGGGCTGCAGCGACACGCCCAATCGCCTGATGCGTTTCTACCACAGCGGAGACACGCAGGATTTACGGACCATGCTCAACCTGGCCGTTTTCCCAAAATCTTATCAACATTTGGTTTTGGTTGGCTTCAGTGTGGGCGGAAATATTACATTGAAGTATTTAGGCGAACAGGAAAATGATCTGGATTCGCGCCTGGTTTGTGCCATTACCTTTTCTGTTCCCACAGACCTGACAGCAGGTGCCGCGCATCTGGCCAAATGGGAAAGCGCCGTTTACATGAACCGGTTCATGCAATCACTGAAACGGAAGGTACGGGAAAAAGCAATGCGCTACCCGACACTTGATCCTGAACCCTTATCGGGCATGCGCACCTTCGACCTATTCGATGAAATGTATACAGCACCCCTGCATGGCTTTACCAATGCCCGGGAGTATTGGCGCCTCAACAGCAGCCGGTATTACATTTCAAAAATTAAGCTGCCCACTCTGCTGGTCACTGCTGCCAATGACCCGTTTCTGACACCGGAGTGCTACCCCATCGAAGAAGCGAAAAAAATGCCTCATTTCAGCCTGGAAATTCCCAAACACGGAGGCCATTGCGGCTTTGCACAATTTAATAATACAGGGTTTTATTGGTCAGAAGACAGATGCGTTGAATTTGTTCAACAATATATCTAACTTGCAGGTACTATGTGTGGTCGTTTTTCAATAGCAAAAAGTAAAGAAAAAATCGCAAAGCGGTTCAATGTTGGTGCACCGGCTGATTTTAAGCCAAGATACAATGTCGCTCCTCTGCAGCAATTGCCCGTTATCACGAGCAAAAAGCCAAATGAAATCAGTTTCATGCGCTGGGGGCTGGTACCAAGCTGGTCGCTGGATACCTCAACGGCAGCGAACATGATCAATGCACGCGGCGAAACCATCACCTCCAAAATCCCTTTCAAACATTGCGTAAAAGATCAACGTTGCATTATTCCGGCAGATGGCTTTTACGAATGGAAAAAAGAAGGTAAAGCGAAAGTTCCGTTCCGCTTTACATTAAACAACGACGATCTTTTCTGCTTTGCGGGCCTTTGGGATTCCTGGGAAAACCAGGAGACCGGAGCGGTGTTAAATACAGTAACCATTATTACGACAGAAGCTAACAGGCTGGTAAGCGATGTGCATGAACGTATGCCGGTAATTCTGCGCAAGGACCTGGAACGTTTGTGGATCTCTGAAAGCATTACAGACAGCCAGATCAACAGCCTGCTCAAACCTTTTGATGCACAACTGATGTCGTCTTACAAGGCACATAAATCCGTGAACTCCGCAGCCAACGATACACCTGAGTGTATACAGCCCGCTCCCAAGATTTATCCGGGAGAATCCTTTTCCTTATTTGATTAATCAGCCATGGCGGATATAAAATTACCTCAAGCCTTCGTCACACAAATGGAAGGTCTTCTGGGTAATGACTATGCTCAATTCGAAACAGCTCTGTTGCGCCCTTCCAAACGCAGCATCCGCCTGCATCCGCATAAATGGAACCAGTCTTTGGGTTTAAAACAGGTACCCTGGTACAAACACGGCTACTGGCTGAATGAAGATGCAACCGTAACCTACGATCCGCTCTTTCATGCCGGCACCTATTACGTACAGGAAGCAAGCTCCATGTTTCTCGCACAGCTGCTGGAGGCCGTTATTCAAGACAAAGAAGAACTCACCATACTTGACCTTTGCGCTGCCCCCGGCGGTAAATCCACGCTTATCTGTGATGTGCTGAATGAAAAGCATTTGCTTGTAAGCAATGAGGTGATCAAAACACGGGTAAATATTTTAGATGAAAATTTATTGAAGTGGGGTTACAACAATGTGATCGTAACACACAATGATCCGGCCGACTTTGATCGCCTGGGAACCTTCTTCGACATCATTGTGGTAGATGCTCCCTGCTCCGGCGAAGGTATGTTCCGCAAAGATCCTGCAGCCATCAGCGAATGGGACGAAGCGCATGTAGAACTTTGCTGCAGCAGACAGAAACGTATTTTAAGTGATATCTGGCAGGCGTTAAAACCAGGGGGCATCCTGATTTATTCAACCTGTACCTTCAACCGCGAAGAGAATGAACACAATATGCGATGGATGCAGCAGGAATACCAGGCTGAAGGCATTGAATTGAACATACCGGCCTTCGAAGGGGTTGAAACCAGTATGGAAAGCGGCATTCCTTTTTATCGCTTCTATCCGCATAAAGTTAACGGCGAAGGCTTCTTTGCAAGTGTGATCCGTAAACCGGAAACCGCTGAATGGACCAACCATACAGGCAAGCGTGAAAAATGGAGCAAGGATCGTAAAGTCCAGCAAAAACAAGCCATTCCAGATATAGCCAAAAATATTTTAACCAAGGAAAATTCCTACGTATTCTTGCATAAAGAAGAATTCCGCTGCTTTTCACAGACATTCAAAGATGCGCTTGAACAAATCAGCATGTGTTTGAAGATCTACCGTGCCGGCACACCGTTGGGTATTGTGAAGAGCAAAGACTTTTTACCTGATATGGCTGCAGCACTCTCCATCCATTTGAATAGAGAATTATTTACCTGTATTGATCTGACATATGATGAAGCGATCAAATATTTAAGCAAGGAAGAATTTACTCTGACACAGGAATCCAGCGGCTGGAATATCATGTGCTACAATGGAGTTCCGTTGGGCTGGATTAAAGCGTTACCAAATCGCTTTAACAACTACTTCCCTGCAGAATGGCGCATCCGCAACCAATGGGATGGCATGAGCAAGCGGTTCCGGATTGGAGAATAAAGTCCTGGGTTTTAAGTAAAATGTCCTGAGAATTTTAAAACTTAAAATCTCTTAGAACTTAAAAAACATGGAACTTATTACTTTCATTTCATAACTTACTCTTCCAACCATACCAAAATTACTGTTCCATCATCTATGAACAAATACTTACTTTTATCTGCCATATTTTTTTTAGTAAATTCCGACTCTCTATTTCATGGATCATATAAATAAAACGATATGGATATACTGGCATCAAGGCTGGGAAAAGGCTCCACAGATCTCAATCAGATGCCTTAGCTCATGGCAACAGAAAAACCCAGACTGGACGGTTCAGGTTTTATCTGATTCCAACTTATCTGATTTTATAAACCTAGAATCGGTGGTTCCTGGAATATTCGAAAAGAATGTAAGCCTTACGGGCTTGAGTGATATAATACGAACAGTTCTTTTGAAAACATACGGAGGTGTATGGGTAGACAGTACACTTTTATGCACTCAATCATTAAATAGTTGGCTTGGCAATTATATAGAAAAAGGCTTTTTTGCTTTTTCCAATCCTAGTCCAGGCAGGATGATATCTTCCTGGTTTTTAGCAGCCCAAAAAAATAATTATATAATAGATCAACTGTATCTGGAAATTATAGCCTTCTGGAAAAACAAAAAATCAACGGATAATTATTTCTGGTTTCATCATTTGTTCAATTATATATACCAAACCAATGATGAGGTTCGTAAAATATTCGATGCCACTCCTAAAATAGCAGCAGATCTACCGCACTATTTTATTCCCTACGAAAAAGTTTTTTTTGATCCGATAGATCCCGAAACAAAAAAAATGATCGAAAGAATAAATACCCCAGTATTTAAGCTCTCTTATAAATACGATCAAACCAGGGATACTAGAGGAACAGTAATAGAGTATTTGTTAAATGGAAATATTCAAACAGATAAAATGAAAATATTAGTAACATGGTATGGTTCATTTAAGAACAATGGCACAATTGGAGATTATCTGGCAGTAAAATCATTAACACATTTTTTAGATAAAAAAAAGTATGACTTTGATTGTGCATGCTATAAACATTTCGACGGTCTAAAAGGAAACATTGTTTCTCTTGATGCGATCAATGACAAGGAATATACTGTAATTATATTTTGTTGTGGCCCGATTTTAAAAGTACATGAGAACCTGAATAAATTATTTTCCCGGTTTGAGACCATTACGAAAATTGGTGTTGGCGTAAGTTTATTTCCTAAAGATCATTTCAACTATTACAATCCTTTTGATTTTGTTTTGGCACGGGAACATGGCGAAAAAACATTTGAAGATATTGCTATACTTGCCAAAAAAAATCTTCAGCACAAAAAGCAAATCAGAAAAATTCCTAAAGTAGGTTTGATTCTTCGAAACAATCAGACAGAATACGGGCTGGAAAATTGTAAATGGGAACAGGCAAATAGTATACTCTTGGAACTGGCTCAATTCATTACTAAAAATGCAAAAAAGACGTTATTTTCATCACTGTGGTACTTCTTCAATAAGAGAATTATTTTTATTGACAATCACCTGGAAACATCCGGATTAACTCCCATAGAAATTGAATCGCTTTATAATGATTGTGATATTATACTTACAACACGCTTTCATGGAGCAATGCTTTCTATCCGTAATGGAATTCCTGTAATCGCTATTGACCAGATATTAAGCGGCGGAAAAGTTTTTAACATGATCCATGAAACAGGTTATCCGTTTGTTTGGAAAGTTAATGAAATTACTTCAGAAGGATTAGAGCAGATTTCTACAATGTTGCTTCAAGGCAAATTTCAGGACCAGCTTACGATAATAGAACAACACACACAGGAAAAAGCCAAATATACATTGTTAACTCTGGAAAAATATTTAAATTCATTAAGTGACCAGTTCCAGGCAACTACGAACAACGTAGTTTAAATCCTTCTATGACAACCGAAAGTATAGTTATGCATAAGTATTTCCTTTTAATCACCTGTTTTTTATACGCCATTACTGCACAATCCCAGCAGGCTGATCTGGATAAAAAGAAATTTACAGTTGAGTATCTTGTTTTACCAACGACATCTACACTCTCCTATTTCGATAAATATTCAACAGACTTTTTTACTGATCAGGAAGTTGTCAATAATCTCAAATTAAAACCTGCTACTATCAATTCTTTTTTTCAGCTGGATGGCTATGAATACACAGAAGATGTAGCCCAATTTAATTATTCCATTAAAATAGAAAAGGCCCAGGTTCTGCAACAGAATATTCTTGAAAAAAGTGAAACAATCAAAAATGTAAATGGCACCACTACTATAGTCAAAAGATATACTGCTACCTGCGCAGCGATTATTCCTACTACCTTATCCATAAAATTGATCCCTTATGGAACAGATCTATATACCTCTGTATTCGCGGGCAACACCGATCCGATTGTTTATCAGTCGACGCCACAGACTACCCGGGAACTTGCCCAACAGATATTAAATACAAAAACCGGCGGAATACCGTCCTGTATACATAGTACATACATACAATTATTGGAAAATAAAATTCAATTGCTGAAAAGCACCTGTTGTTTTACAATAGACTCAAGTAAAGTTTTTCTTTTAACCATTAATGAAAAGGATACTACCCAGTATAAAAAGTTTAATGATTCAGTAATGGAGTCCGTTATTGTATTACAGAATATTAAATATAACATACCACTTGATGAAGCCAGAAGACAAATGGAACCTATTTTAGCATACTGGTCAGAAAATATTCCCACAAACAGTTCAGCAAAGCATTACAAGAAACTACTTTATGCGCATTTATGGAACCTGGCTGTTTGCCAGTTTTATTTAGAGTATCTGGATGACTGTGAAAAAACATGCCAATTACTGATAAATAATGATTTCAACAAAAACGAAGCTGAAGAACTCCTGAATAATAGTAAAATGGTAAGAGCCTCGTTTAAAAATTCGACGCAACAAAGCCGCCATATTAACCGCCCGGGGTTCACTTCACAAAGCCATTATCAATATTTACCGGCTTCGCAAAAAAAGTAATGCTGACAAATAATAACATCAGGATATTCTGCCATTTATTTTGAACATTTAAATTTTTCTGTACATTTATTCATGTACATTTTTGTTTACGGCACCCTTAAAAGAGCGTATAAGGACCTCAATACCTTTACAACACTTTTCCATGCAAGCACGGAATGGCTTTCGCATGCGGTTGTCAGAGGAGATCTGTACCTGGTCGACTGGTATCCTGCCCTGAGGCTTGGCGGTGATAACCTGGTTTTCGGTGAGATCTACCGCATCAATTCTCCTGTGCTGCTGGAAACCATAGACCAGTATGAAGACGCCATTGCCCAGGATGAATACGCAATCAAATTAAAACACCGTGCTCCCATTACATCTGACTATATACGTAAACGGATTCATATTGATGATATGGAATGCTGGATTTATGAATACCTGGGCGAAGTGAGTGAAGATATGCGCCTGGAGAACGGGGTATTTGAAATGAAATAAGGCAGTTACTAGATACCAGACAAATAGTAACATTTAGAATGTTAAAGAAAATGCCCGTTCCGGTTTAACTCAGAACGGGCAATTTTTATTTTTATTGTGACTTAATTTTTTTTAGTCTAGTACCTGGCAACTAATATCTGGCAACACATCAGATCGCTTCCATGATCAGACCGGCAGCACCAAGCAAGCCTGCATCGTTCTCTAACGTAGCTTTACCGATATACATATCATCTGTATAATATGCCGGTAAATGTGCCAGCATGGCTTTTTTCAGATTCGGGACAAAGTAATCAAACGCACCAGAAATTCCACCGCCCAACAGAATGTTATTGATATCCATTACCCGTACAATATTTACAATGCTTTCACCGATGATGGTACCTATTTCTGCCCATACTGCAATTGCCAATGCATCACCTTGTCCGGCGTGGTCTGCAATTACTTTCGGAGACAGTTCCGCTTCTTTATGTAAACTGCTTTTCTTAGCAGTATCCAATGCCAGTTGTTCTTTTGTATAAGCAATCAGGTGACTGATACCAACCTGGTTTTCCAAAGACTTACCTCTTGTAGTAAGCATGTGTCCCACTTCTGTACCATTACCACGGCCGCCAATGAACAGCTTCCCGTTCATCATAACACCCGAACCGACTCCTGTACCTAAAGCAAGCAATACAAAGGTCTGCATGCGTTTGTTTGAGCCAAAATAGAATTCGCCCAAGGCAGCACACTTCGCATCGTTTTCAATTTTGAAATGAATATGCGGAAACTCAGAACGCAGGATCTCTACAATCGGAACATTTACGATAGATGGGATATTCGGTAATAAAACAACCTTCGTTCTGTCCAGTGAAAGTAAGCCCGGCCAGCCGATACCAACACCTTTTACAATTGGATATTTTTTCAGATACTCGCCGATTTCTTTTTTCATTGATTCAACGAAACCAATACCGTTTACCCAATCAGCGGTCATAAAACGGGTTGCATTTTTAATTTCTCCTTCAGGAGTTACCAAGCCAAATTTTACCGAAGTACCACCAACGTCAATTCCTAAAATCATTTTTTATTCGTTTACTTTAAAAACTTTCGAATGCTTCTGTCAAGCACTTTGTTATAACTTTTGCTTTTCAGCGTTCTAAAATAGGAAATTCTGTCCGAATTAGAAAAAACTGTGTGAAATTACAGTACCTACAGCTGTATTCTTTCTTCCGGAGTCTCTGCAACTGGTTCTTTCAGGGTCATTTTCAACCAGACCAATCCTATAAGTGCTGCTACTAAAGATGAGATCATAATGGCAATCTTAGCACCTGAAATAGTTGCATGATCGTCAAATGCCAGTAGTGTAATGAAGATCGACATGGTAAACCCAATTCCGCCAAGACAGGCCACGCCCATGATCTGCACCCATTTAAGCTCTTTAGGAAAAGTACATATCCCTACCCAGACAGCAAGGGCACTGAACAATGTTATGCCCAGTGGTTTCCCTACAACCAGTCCCAGGAAAATGCCTATGCTGTTTGTATTCGTGAGTGAAGCCGTCCAGTTGCTGTCTATGAGTATACATGTATTTGCCAGTGCAAAGACTGGCAGGATGAAAAATGCTACAGGCTTGTGTAAAAAGTGTTCC